>DFLI01000072.1:7198-15610 GCA_002373715.1 Bacteroidales bacterium UBA3623 | reverse complement strand
AGAAAGATACGCCAATTGAAGCGAGCTATCTGGAGTGATATCTCGAAATATTCTCTCAAGTAATATATTGCCGTGGTTATAGCGGTGAGGAACCACCTCTTCCCATTCCGAACAGAGAAGTTAAGCTCACCATCGCCGATGGTACTGCCACACCAGGTGGGAGAGTAGGTAGCCGCGGTTCTTCGAGAAGCCCGAGTCCAATAGGACCCGGGCTTCTTTCGTTATAAACCGCGCCTAACGGTCCAAAGCATGGGACGTTGGGTATGGTGGGAGGGTAATCTGGAGGATGGTTAGTCTTTGACCAGGACGACGTTGGCGGAGTAGGCGCGGTTGACGGCACGGGCAAAGTCTCGGAAGGAGGAGTAGCTGGATGCGGGCTTGTGGAAGGCCTTTTGGGTAAAGGTCTGGAGAATCTCCATCTCCGTTCCACCGGGCGAAAGGGTGATGCGGGACTCCATCTTTCCCCACTCAGAATCCAGTACAATGGGATCTGGAACGCTCTCGACGCGGTATCCGAGGGGGATCTGTATTTTCACGCTTTCTTCCCGGCGACTCTCTTTGCTCAGATACAGATCGTTGACCCGGGTACTCCTTTGGATGGATATGGACTGTGCGTATGGATTCACCGGAACAAACATCCGGTTTCCTGTAATGGAGGCGTAGGATTCCGTAAAGAACGTGTAGGGAATCTCCATCCTGGGGACAAAGTCCTTACCCTGCGAAGGATAGCTGTCAAAGTTGTCCTTAATCTCTCCCACTCTTACCGTCCCTGCCTGGATTTTCAGGGATCGGGTGAGATGCTGGATCTGTTGCTGAGGACGCAAATCGGCAAAGGAAAGGTAGCCATCCACATGGTCCAGGAAGACATCCTTGACGGCCGAGATAATGGCCGATCCGTTAGAAGCCAGCTTTACCTCAAACGATTGGCGCACAAGGGAAAGGGAGTCTGGATAGGAAGGAATGCGGATCAATTCGCCGCCGGTTTCCTTGACCAGTAGCACCTGATGGCCGGCCGCATCTTCGTGCCGATATCCCAGGGGGAATACGGGATTGGTGCATTCCACCCAGGCCGTATCGGCCAGCTCCGGAATGGGAACGGCCAGCATGGCGTGGTTCATCTGCCCCACGGAGGCATAGTCATCAAACAGATTGGCGTTGTCCGTACTGATTACGTAGTAGTCTGAAGGGACGTCCACGGCTGCCAGCAGGGCGCGGAGATAGTTGGACAGACCTTTGCAGTCTCCGTATCCGGCTTTGGAAACCTCCTTGGCAGGAATGGGCCGAAGGCCGCCGATCCCCAGCTGGATGCTTACATACCGCGTTCTTTCCCGGAAGTAGGCATATAGGCGGGACAACTTGTCCAGGGTGGTCTTGGCATCGGCCGTAAGGGCTCTCACCCGATCTATTTCTTCTGTTGTAAGATCAAGGGAGTTCTCCTGCAGGCTGTACAGCCACTGGCCCAGTTCGTTCCAGTTGCGCTGCATGCCCGGATAACCGCCCAGGTTGATGGCCTCCGGAGAGCAATAGACATAAGGGACCAGCTCCCGGACAGGCGGCATCAGGCTCTCGCGAACGATGGGAGAGAAGTCCTTCAAGGTCCATTTGTAATAATCCCGTCCTTTGTTGGAAGAATTCTCAAAGTCCATTCGGGCCGATACATACCTTACGACAAATCCGGCCGGGACATCCACGGTATAGGAGGCATTCTCGACGGCAACGTCGTCCATATCTACCGGGAAGAAGGCTGGGAAGGAGGAAATGCCGGAGCGATAGCCCACCCGATACTCATAATGGACCGTAAGAGGGAAATGGCCGGACGGTGAGTACCCGTAAGTAACGCCGTCATCCACAAGCCCCTGGCTGTAGGAAACCTTGACCAGGTCGGACATCTTGAGTTTCACGGCCTTGGCATTGGCAGGGGTAACCGTTCCGCTGAAAGACTTCAGGGTGCGGAAAGTGTCGCAGTAAAGATAGAACTCGGCCGCTTCCATTCCCTGTTTATTGTTCACCACGATGGTGGTAGATACGGCCAACTCACCCGAAGTGGGGGAGTTCAGCGTAAACGTAGCCGTGTTCTCTGTAACCACGGCCGATGCTACGGCAGCGGCGAGGAGGGCAAGCAGCGGGCTCATACCTTCTTGAGAATAATGGTTCCCAGATAAATGTTACAAAGTTTCTCCCAGAATGTCCTTAAGTCGGGATAGCTGGAAGCCGGAATCTGCAGGGTGTCGTTCTTGAACGTGTAGGAGATCGTGATGATATTGCCGTCCATCAACCGGGACTGACAGGCTACACGGGCCTTGTATCCGGAAAGCTGATAGGATACATTGGCGGGAAGCTGCTCTACCCGCATACCCTTCGGGGACTTGCATGGTATAGGTATACGTGATGGTCTCCTTGAAAGGGAAGTCGATGGGAAGATGGCGCTCCCCGGGAGGGAAGTCTCCCTGGTGGTGCTCCTTGATAAGGAAAGGCTTGATGTAGACAAACTCTCCGGTAGCCGTGGCCTGCTGCTCATATTCCAGGGTGAGACCCACGTTGGGGGAGTACGAATCGGCCTGATACTCGCCGGAGATGATTTCAAAATCTTCTCCCTTCTCTACCAGTTGGAAGTACTTCTCATCGGTGCCCAGCGCCTCCCGCGTTTCCTTTACCATGTACGAGCTCTCCTTGAAGGCTTTCAGGTCAATGGTACCCTTTATGGTCTTATCTTCCTGCAATTCTCCCGTTACCACAATGACAGTGGCCCCCGAGGCCATGGCGGTAAGATTCTCCCAGAACGATACGCCTTCGTTTTCCGGCAGGACCACGCGGGCTTCCTCTACCAGGAAATCCGTATCTATGATATTGAGGTAGCCGTAATCCGGCGCGGCATCAAGGAAATGGACCTTGCCGGAAGGCGTCTCAATTCTAAGAATCATGCTGGTAAAGGCCTCCGGGGATACATAGAAGCTGGCCAGGAAACCGTTGCTTCTTCTGCATAGCAGTGTAGGATATACTCGGTAGCCCATTTGGTTAAGCGCGCTGGCTACAATGGCATTGATGGAGGCCGATGATCCCGTTCCCGCCTTGATCACGTTGCGGATATTGTCCGGAACCATGGTGAAGTCTCCGTTCCACTTCACCGCTGCCAGCACTGCGTTGCGTACATCGGCAATGGCCTGATCCTCATCCTCGTTGTGCGAAACAAAAGGATCCAGGACTTTTCCCTTTACCATGCATTGGGAGGAGATGTTGGATTCCCGTACCTGTTTGTCCACATCCTCCCATTTCATGGAATAGCTCTTGTAAAGTCTGCCGGGAATGGTGATGCCTGCCAGTTCAAAAGCAATGGCGCAGCGATAGTGCCGGGGGCACATGTTGGAAGGCTCACGGGGAACCGCAGGAGCATCAATCAGGGAGTACTGCTCGGTAATCATTGAACACTGCGGAATAACGTTGTTGCGCAACACCAGCGGGTTTTCGGTCTTTTTGTAGCCGGCCGTGATGTAACCGCGAGACATCTTGTTTATACCCAGGAAGTCCGGATAGAGAAGGGCCGAATAAACCATGTTGACGGGGATCGTGCGCTGCAGGATAAACTCGGGAATATCCCAATAGCGGTCACTGTTCAGCTTGTAGGAAACCTCAATCACAGAGCCAACTCTCACATCCGGGGCCGAGAAAGAACAGGTATAAAGGCCGCTGGTAACCTCCTCTTTGAAGATGTGCTTCTTGTCCAGCGAACTCTGTTTCACCTTCCCGTTCTCCAGGTTGTAGGTGGTGACTTTGATATTGGTGACGTTCTCGTCCTTGTAGTACGGGATTTTATAGTCGGCCCATGATTTTCCGTCCTCTTTCAGTACCTTGATGCGCTCGTAAACCTGCACTTCCTTTGTGAGCTCCAGGACGTCGGAGGTCTGGAGCATGACGATGGTATTGTCCATCAGTACCACGGCGGCGGCCGAAGTGTCACGCGGATAGGTGGTCATGGAGACCTCAGCCTCGGAGACTTTGCCCGGTTTGGGATTGATGGCGATGGACTGGGCTGCTACTGGAAGGAGTCCGGCAACGCAGAGCAGCCCCAAAAGGGAGCAGAGTCTTTTCATGGCGGTGGTTATTAGAGTTTTTCTTTTATCTGGTAATTGTTGCGCTCCGTGGAGCTGCGGGCTATCATTTCTCCCACGAAGCCGGCGAGGAAGAGCATGACACCCAGTACCACAGCCAGGAGGGCCAGGTAGAAGAGGGGCTGGTCTGTGACGGCGCGGAACTTAAGGCCGTTGGCCTGGTGGTACAGTTTGTTTACCACAATGCACACCGTCATTACAAAACCAATGAGGAACATGAGGATGCCGCTGCTGCCGAAAAAGTGCATGGGACGGGCGCCAAAGCGGCTCAAGAAGTGCAGGCTCATCAAATCCAGCATGCCGTGCACAAAGCGGTCCATTCCAAATTTGGACTTCCCGTACTTGCGCTTCTGGTGGTGTACCGGCTTTTCTCCAATCTTATCGAAGCCGGCGTTTTTAGCGAGGTACGGAATATAGCGGTGCATTTCTCCGTATACCTCTATATTCTTAATCACATCGGCCTTGTATGCTTTGAGGCCGCAGTTCATGTCGTGCAGTTTGATGCCCGTTACCTTGCGGGCCGTCCAGTTGTACAGTTTGGAGGGAAGATTCTTGGTGAGGGCGTTGTCCTTGCGGTGCTGCTTCCAGCCGGAAACCAGGTCATAGCCTTCTTCCTTAATCATGCGAACCATCTCCGGAATTTCCTCCGGGGAGTCCTGCAAATCGGCATCCATGGTAACCACAATGTCTCCCTGGGCTGCCTCAAAGCCCACATAAAGGGCGGCCGATTTACCATAGTTCCTGCGGAAGCGGATGCCCTTCACATTGGGGGCGGCCATCTGCTGAATCACCTCCCAGGAGCCGTCCGTGGAACCATCGTCCACGAAGATAATCTCGTAGGAGAAGTCTTTGAGGGAAGCTTCTATCCAGGCTTTCAGCTCCGGCAGGCTTTCGGCCTCGTTGTACAGCGGAATGACAAGTGAAAGATCCATAATGTATTACTGTTCATCGGGCTGGTCTTCGTCCGTGTCTTTGGGACGGAAGCCCATTATTTCTTGCATGAAAATGTATCTGGAAAGGATGGAGGAGAGAACCGTACCGTAAAGGAAGCAGTACAGCCACTGGAACACGAAGGTGAATACCGGCAGTTTGTCCAGCATGCTGTCCATGGCTTCGCGCTCCGAGGCGCCCATGGTCATGGCGCCGGAAAGCTGGTCTGCCAGGGCGGTTACCTCTTCCTGGGGCATCTTCATAATGATAAGTGCCTGGGCCGATGCCAGCAGAAGGCCGCTCAGGAGGGCCATGCGGCGGCCCAGCTTGGCTGTATCGGCCATCTTTACGCCTTCATATTTATCCCGGAAATCCAGCAGGGAACGCTTCATCAGGAGCATGCAGCCAAAGAACTCCACCGCCCAGAGGATGACGGCGGCGGCCGTCATGAGGAAGTTGGAGCCGCTCAGGGTACTCAGTTCCTTCAAACTCAGGCACAGAATGGAAAGGCCTCCCAGGTACAGGGCGCCCTTCCCGGCCTCGTTCCATACGGCATTGTTGTCCATCGTTTTCTTCATACCTCACAAAGATAATAAAAATCCCGCACTTATGGCGAGAGATAAAATGTCAAGAAAAATTGTTAACTTTGTAGGCTATTGCTAAAAATAGCGAGTGAAAGACATTGTAAGTAATAAACTCAAACTAAGATTATGATCAACATTACGTTCCCCGATGGAAGTGTACGTCAGTACGAAGCTGGCGTAACCGGTTATGATGTAGCCATGAGCATCAGCCCCCGTTTGGCTGAGCAAATTCTGGCTGTGAACATTAAAACGGCCGATGAGCCCGAAACTTCCAAGGGAACCACCATCGACCTCATGCGTCCTATCACGCAGGATGTGGCCATCCGCCTCCTCAAGTGGGAAGACGACGAGGGCAAGAAAGTGTTCTGGCACAGCTCCTCTCACCTGATGGCAGAGGCGCTGGAGGCCCTTTTCCCGGGCGTTAAGTTCGGTATCGGCCCCGCCATTGAGAACGGCTTCTATTACGACGTAGACATGAACGGCCGCACCCTCACGGATGCAGATTTCAAGGCCATCGAAGACAAGATGATGGAGTTTGCCCGTCAGAAGCAGGACTTCTGCCGCATTGAGGTGTCCAAGGCCGATGCCATGAAATACTTCACCGAAAAAGGAGACCAATACAAGCAGGAGCTTATCTCCGAACTGGAAGACGGCACCATTACCTATTATACCAACGGTCAGTTCACGGACCTGTGCCGCGGACCGCACCTGAAGAACACGGAGGTGATTAAGGCCGTTAAGATTCTTTCCCTGGCCGGCGCCTATTGGAGAGGAGACGAAAACCGCCAGCAGCTCACCCGTATTTACGGTATCACCTTCCCCAAGAAGAGCCTCCTGGACGAATACCTGGTGGTGCTGGAAGAGGCCAAGAAGCGTGATCACCGCAAGATTGGCAAGGAGATGGAGCTCTTCACCTTCTCCCAGAGAGTGGGTGCCGGTCTGCCCCTGTGGCTGCCCCGTGGTGCCGCCCTCCGCAACACCCTGCAGGCTTTCCTGGCCAAGAAGCAGGCCGAATACGGCTACCTCCCCGTGGTGACGCCCCATATCGGCGGAAAGGAACTTTACGTTACTTCCGGTCACTATGCCAAGTACGGAAAGGATTCCTTCCAGCCCATCCATACCCCGCAGGAAGGTGAGGAATACCTCCTCAAACCCATGAACTGCCCCCACCACTGCGAAATTTTCCGCAGCGCGCCCCGCAGCTACCGTGACCTTCCCCTGCGTTTTGCCGAGTTCGGTACCGTGTATCGTTACGAGCAAAGCGGTGAACTCCACGGCCTTACCCGTGTGCGCAGCTTCACCCAGGACGATGCCCACCTTTTCTGCCGCCAGGACCAGCTCCAGGAAGAGTTCGAGAAGGTGATAGACCTCATCCTCTACGTGTTCAAAACCCTGAAGTTTGACAAGTTCACCGCCCAGGTATCCCTGCGCGACCCCAAGAACCCGTCCAAGTACATCGGCTCCGATGAAAACTGGGCCAAGGCCGAACAGGGCATCATTGATGCCGCCAAGAAGAAGGGCCTTCCTTACGTAGTGGAAACCGGCGAGGCCGCCTTCTATGGCCCCAAACTGGACTTCATGGTGAAGGACGCTATCGGCCGCAGCTGGCAGCTGGGTACCATTCAGGTAGACTACAACCTCCCCGAGCGCTTTGAGCTGGAATATGTAGATTCCGACGGCTCCCGCAAGCGCCCCGTCATGATTCACCGCGCCCCCTTCGGCTCGCTGGAGCGTTTCGTGGCCGTGCTGCTGGAGCACACCGCCGGACACCTGCCGCTGTGGCTGCATCCGGACCAGGTGAAAGTGCTGCCGGTGAGTGAAAAATATGCAGATTATGCGAAAAAAGTTGTAAATCTGCTAAATAATTCCGAAATTCGCGCCTCCATAGACGATCGTAACGAGACTCTGGGTAAGCGAATTAGAGAGACTTCCCTCATGAGAGTACCGCTGCTGGTCATCGTGGGAGAAAAAGAGCAGGCGGAGGAATCCGTCTCGGTACGCCGTGGAGCCGTGGACCAGGGTTCCATGACTGTGCCGCAGTTTGTGGATTATGTCCGCAACGCCGTGGCAGAAGAACTGGCCCAGTAAGTTTAACGTTTTAAAGGAGTAAAACTATCGCAACGCCTTTCAAACCCAGACCTTCGGGTCTGAAGAAAAAGCCCCAGCAGGTGCAGGGTAACCAGAAGGACGAAAACGCCCTTCGGATTAACCGTGAAATCACCGCATCAGAGGTTCGCCTGGTAGGGGAGAACATCCCCGAGCAGGGTATTTATCCTTTCTCCAAGGCCCTCGCCATGGCCGAGGAACAGGAACTGGACCTGGTTGAGATCAGCGCCAAGGCAGACCCGCCCGTGTGCAAGATTCTGGACTACCAGAAGTACCTGTACCAGCAGCGCAAGAAAGCCAAGGAGATGAAAGCCAACGCTGCCAAGATAGTGATCAAGGAGATTCGTTTCGGCCCCAACACCGACGAGCACGATTTCCAGTTCAAGCTGAAGCATGCTCAGGAGTTCCTCCAGGAAGGTTCCAAAGTGAAGGCCTCCATCTTCTTCCGCGGACGCTCCATCCAGTTTGCCCAGCAGGGAGAGAAGCAGCTGCTTCGCTTTGCCGTAGAGCTGGAAGAATACGGCCGCGCGGAGAACATGCCGGTGCTGGAAGGCAAGCGCATGTCCATGATGATTGCTCCTGTTAAGAAAAAGTAAAAAACCGTCGGGAAAGACGGATATGTATAATTATTAATTGTTTAACACAATGGCAAAGCTTAAAACCAACTCCGGTGCCAAAAAGCGCTT
>DFLI01000072.1:0-7089 GCA_002373715.1 Bacteroidales bacterium UBA3623 | reverse complement strand
CCAAGAAACAGAAACGCAATCTGGACCACTTCGCCATCCTGGAGAAGGACGACCTCGTGCGTGTGAAGGAACTTCTTGTAATGTAATTGTTTAACTGGAACGCAGTCTGAAAGCATCTGCTTCACCCGTTGAACAGGTCACTGCCTCCAAAAATGTAAAAATTTATGCCTAGATCAGTTAACTCTGTTGCCTCCAGGGCACGCCGCAAGAAGATTCTTAGCAGAACCCGCGGCAACTTCCTGTCCCGCAAGAATGTCTGGACAGTTGCAAAGAACACCTACGAGAAAGGTCTCACCTACGCCTACCGCGACCGCAAGGCCAAGAAGCGCGAATTCCGCTCCCTGTGGATCCAGCGTATCAACGCCGCCGCCCGTCAGCACGGTCTCACCTACTCCCAGCTTATGGGACGTCTCGCCAAGCAGAACATCGGCCTGAACCGCAAAGTTCTCGCAGACCTTGCCATGAACAACCCCAAGGCTTTTGAGGCTATTGTTAAATCCGTAAAGTAGTTATTGTCCCGTGAGCTGGAAGGAAATCATCCAAAACAAGTGGGTCAGACTGGGTTTCTGGTCTGTACTCTACATAGCTTGGGTGATCTGGCTGGGAAACTATTGGTGGCTCCTGGGCCTGGGCATCATCTTCGACCTCATTGTTACCAAGAAGGTGAAGTGGCTCTTTTGGAAAAAAGAGTATGCCCCCGGAGAGAAACACAACTTTTGGCTGGACTGGCTGGATGCCATCATCTTCGCCGTGGTTGTAGTTACCTTCATCAATATTTTCTTCTTCCAGGCTTTTAAGATTCCTTCCTCGTCCATGGAGAGCACCCTGTATACGGGAGACCATCTCTTCGTATCCAAGCTCACCTACGGACCGCGTATCCCCCAGACGCCCCTCACCATCCCTTTCACCCATAACCGGGCCTTCGGAAAAGAGTCCTATTCCACTCTCATCCAGAACAAGTACCGCCGGCTGAAGGGATTCCGCGAGGTCCAGAGAGGAGATATCGTGGTGTTCGGATTCCCCAATGGAGACACTGTTCTCACCCAGCGCCCCGCAGACGATTATTACGCCTGGGTACGCACCTACGGAAGAGAAAAGACCATTGCCCAGTTCGGCCCTGTCATCGTACGTCCTACCGATAAAAAGGACCACTACGTAAAGCGCTGTGTCGCCGTCGCCGGAGACACGCTGGTAGTGAAGGACGGCCTTGTATGGGTGAACGGAGAAAAGGAACCGGACTATCCCGGACGACAGCTCACCTATCAGGTAATCACTAGTGGTTCCCGTATCAACCAGTTAAAGCTGGAGGAGTTGGGCCTAAACCTCTCCGAACTGTATTTCGATTCGCGTCTGCCCGGTTATCCCACGATGCCGCTCACCGAAGGAATGCTGGAGAAAGTGAAAGAGCTCAAGAGTGTGGTGGATGTAACGCCCAACCTGGACCAATACCCCGCCACCGGACAGGATACCGGCATTTTCCCCTTCACCGGGAAAACCCGCTGGACCTGCGACTACTTCGGCCCCCTCTGGATCCCCAAAAAGGGTGTAACGGTTGCCCTGGACATGGAAAACCTGCCGCTGTATGAGCGCATCATCCGTGACTATGAGCACAACATCCTCCAGGTGAAAGGAGAGGAGATTTACATCAACGGAGAACTCACCAGTGAGTATACCTTCCAGCAAGACTACTATTTCATGATGGGCGACAACCGCCACAACTCCCTGGATTCCCGCTATTGGGGATTCGTGCCGGAAGACCACATTGTGGGAACCCCGTCCATCATCTGGCTTTCCACCGATGCCACCAAGGCATTCCCGAAGAGCATTCGTTGGAAACGCTTTTTAAAACTTGTATAACAATAAAAAAAGTAAAATATTATGTCAAAGGTTTGTCAGATAACCGGTAGGAAGAGAATGATTGGCTGCAATGTGGCCCATTCCAAGCTGCGCACCAAGCGCGACTTCTCCCTCAACCTCAAGACCAAGAAATTCTGGTCCGAGTCCGAACAGCGTTTCATCACCCTGAAGGTCACCACCAAGGGCATGCGTATCATCGAGAAGAATGGTCTCGACGCCACCCTTAAGGCCGCTCAGGAGAAAGGATACGTGAGCCTTGTTTAACCCTTTTTAATCCTTTAGAATTATGGCAAAGAAACAGAAAGGAAACAGGGTGCAGGTCATCCTGGAGTGCACAGAGCAGAAGGCTAGCGGTGTTCCCGGTATGTCCCGTTACATCACCACCAAGAACAAGAAGAACACCCCCGACCGCCTGGAGCGTATGAAGTACAACCCGTACCTCAAGAAAGTAACCCTCCACCGTGAGATTAAATAAACTATTTGAACTATGGCAAAGAAAGCAGTTGCAACCTTCGATGCTAAGGCTGGTGCCAAGCACATGGTGAAGGTAATCCGTATGGAAAAGAGCCCCAAGACCGGTGCCTACGTATTCGTAGAGCAGCTGGTGGAAGAGGGTAAGGAAAAGGAATTCTTCGCCAAGAAGTAACTTTTTCCCTCTGAACTAAAGGTCCGTACACGAAACAGCCCGTTTCGGTGTACGGACTTTTGTTTTTCGACCTTTCGTACACGAAAAGGGGTGTTTTGGTGTACGGGGACTGAAAAAACATTATCTTTGTACTGTTATGTCAGTGTATATCCCCAAGAATTACCGCAATCTGCTGGGCGGCGTCGAGCAGACGGAAAAGGCCATCAAGGCCGTAAAAGATATGTTTCAGGTGAACCTGAGCGCACAGCTGGCGCTCCTGCGTGTAACAGCACCCATGATGGTGCTTTCCGGGCAGGGCCTTAACGACGACCTTAACGGTGTGGAGCGCCCGGTTAAGTTCCCCGTAAAAAGCATGAACGAGGCGCCGGCAGAGGTAGTACACTCCCTGGCCAAATGGAAGCGTCTGAAACTGGCCGAGCTGGGCGTAGTACCCGGCCGCGGCATTTATACGGATATGAACGCCTTGCGCCCGGATGAAGACCTGGACAACATCCACTCCATTTATGTGGACCAGTGGGACTGGGAGAAGGTGATGCTTCCCGAGCAGCGCACCACCGAGTTCCTGCACAAGATTGTTCGCCGCATATACGAAGCCGTGAAGGTGACGGAGAACAAGCTGTACGTGGAGTTCCCTCAGATTGTACCCATCCTTCCGGAAGAGATCTTCTTCATTACGGCCGAAGAGCTTCTGCAGCGCTTCCCGGACAAGAGTCCCAAAGAGCGTGAAAACGCCATCGCAAAGGAGTACGGAGCCGTATTCGTGCAGGGAATCGGTGGCAAATTATCCAACGGACAGTCTCACGACGGCCGCGCCGCCGACTACGACGACTGGACGCTCAACGGGGATATTCTCCTATGGAATCCGGTACTGGAAAGCGCCTTTGAGATCTCCAGTATGGGCATCCGCGTAGATGCCCCTACTCTGCATCGACAGCTGGAAGAGCGTGGTCAGCTCTCTAAGGAAAACCTATACTTCCACCGCCTCCTGCTGGAAGGCAAGCTGCCCCAGACCATTGGCGGTGGTATCGGCCAGTCCCGCCTTTGCATGTTCCTGCTCAGAAAGGCCCACATCGGCGAAATTCAGAGCTCTATCTGGCCTGCCGATATGCGGGAAGCCTGTCACAACGCCGGCATCGAATTAGCATAGGCCAGCCGCCAATCCACATAGAATGCACAGAACCGCGTTTCTCTGGATTGGCGGCAGCGAAAATTATCCCATCGGCCCATATCCTTGCCGCCAGTACAAATAGAACGCACAGAATCGCGATTATTTGGATTGGCGGCACCATTGTTTCTCTTCGAGAAAATATGTACCTTTGTAAACTATGGGAATTTTTGCAAACGGCGTTAAAAAAACCAATCTGAACTTCTTCCAGAAGCTGGGACGGGCCATTACGGGCAAGTCTCAGGTGGATGAAGATGTGTTGGATGCGCTGGAAGAGGCGCTGCTTAGCAGCGACATGGGCGTGGACACTACCCTGAAGCTCATCGAAAACATTGAGGACCGGGTGGAGAAGGATAAGTACGTGGATATGGAGGAACTGGTGGCCCTCATCAGGGATGAGATTGCCAACCTCATGGGTCCGGACCAGGCCGTGCAGCCCTTCGACTTTTCCAAGAAACCCTACGTAATGCTGGTTGTGGGCGTGAATGGCGTGGGTAAAACCACCACCATCGGCAAGCTGGCCGCCATGCTCACGGAACAGGGAAAGAAGGTTACCATAGGAGCGGCCGATACTTTCCGCGCCGCCGCCGTGGAGCAGCTCACCGTATGGGCAGAGCGCGCCGGGGCAGACATTGTGAAGCAGCCCATGGGAGCAGACCCTGCCTCCGTGGCTTTCGATACGGTGAAATCGGCCGTGGCCAAAGGCTCCGACGTGGTGCTCATAGATACCGCCGGCCGCCTGCACAACCGCGTGGACCTGATGAACGAGCTCACCAAAATCCGCAACGTTATCAAGCGGGTGGTCCCGGAGGCCCCGCATGAGGTCCTGCTGGTGCTGGACGCCTCTACCGGCCAGAATGCCTTTATCCAGGCCCGGGAGTTCTCCAAGGCCACGGATGTAACCGCCTTGGCCGTTACCAAGCTGGACGGAAGCGCCAAAGGAGGCGTGGTGGTAGGAATTGTAGACAGCTTCAAGTTCCCCATCAAGTTCCTGGGAATAGGAGAAGGCGTGGAAGACCTCAAGGTCTTTGACAAGAAAGAATTCGTAGAAGATTTATTTAAACTGGAAGATATCCGGTAAAAAGATGCCCGGCCAAGCCGGGCATGACGAAAAAACATACAATATGAAACTAAGTTACAACTGGTTAAAAGAGTATTTGAAGGCCGACCTCACGCCCGAACAGGTGGCAGAGGCCATGACCTCCATCGGCATTGAGGTAGACAGCGTAGAGATGCAGGAGGTAATTCCTGGCGGTCTGAAGGGCGTAGTGGTGGCCCAGGTGCTCACCTGCGAACCCCATCCGGACAGCGATCACCTGCACGTGACCACCGTGAACGACGGCACCCCGGAACCTGTCCAGGTGGTGTGCGGCGCTCCCAACGTGGCCGCCGGCCAGAAGGTGCTCTTCGCCCAGCTGGGCACGGTGCTCCCCGGAGACTTCAAGATTAAGAAGTCCAAGATTCGCGGAGTGGAGAGCTTCGGCATGATTTGCGCCGAGGACGAACTGGGAATAGGCTCCAGCCACGAAGGCATTATGGTGCTGCCGGAAACCGCTGTTGTGGGCACTCCTGCCAAGGAATATCTGCAGCTCAAGGACGAAGCTGTCATTGAATACGAAATCACCGCCAACCGCATTGATGCGGCTTCCCATATTGGCGTAGCCAGAGACCTGTACGGTTATCTCAAGAGCAAGGACATCCCTTGCCAGCTGTGCCTTCCTTCCGTTGAGGCTTTCAAGGAAGGGGAGGGAGAGTCCATCCCCGTGGAGGTGCTGGACAACGCCGGCGCCCCCCGTTACGTGGGCATTACCGTGAAGGGCGTAAAGGTGGCCCCCAGCCCCGAGTGGCTGCAGGAGCGCCTGCTTTCCATCGGCCTTAAGCCCATTAACAACGTGGTGGATATTTCCAACTTCGTGCTCTTTGAGACGGGCCAGCCGCTGCACACCTTCGACGCAGCCAAAACCGGTGGCAAGGTCATTGTGCGCCGCGCCGCCGAGGGAGAGCCCATCCGCACGCTGGACGGCATCGAGCGCAAGCTCCACGCATGCGACATGGTCATTGCCAACCAGGCCGGTCCCATGTGCATTGCCGGTGTGTTCGGAGGAGAAGACTCCGGCGTGACGGAAAGCACCGTGGACGTGTTCATCGAGGGCGCCTATTTTGACCCCGTGAGCATCCGCAAAACCGCCAAGAGCCAGCAGCTAAGTACCGACGCCAGCTTCCGCTTCGAGCGCGGAGCAGACCCGGAGGCCGCCCTTTACGCTGCCAAGCGTGCCGCCCTCCTCATCCTGGAGGTGGCCGGTGGCAAGGTGGTGGGCAAAGTACGTGAGGTTTACCCCACCAAGATTGAGCGCGCCCGCATAGAGTTGGACTACAACCGCATAGAGCATTTCATCGGCAAGAAGATTGGCCACGCCACCATTGAAAAGATTCTGGAAGGCCTCAATTACATCTTCGTAGAGAAAAAGGCCGATGGCGCCGTGGTAGCCGCCCCCACCTACATGGTGGACGTAACCCGCGAGTGCGACGTGGTGGAAGAGATTCTCCGCATCTACGGCTACAACAACATTGAGTTACCGCAGAACCTGCGCATGAGCGTGAACCCTTCCCAGCAGCCGGACCCTGAGGCCACCCGCAACGCCATCTCCAACTGGCTGGCCGCCAACGGCTTTGTGGAAACCATGAACAACTCCCTCACCAAGGAGGAATACTATACCAAGCTGCAAACCTTCCCGGCAGAAAAGTGCGTCCACATTGTGAACCCGCTTTCCCAGGATTTGAACGTGATGCGCCAGACGCTGCTGCTGAACGGTCTGGAGGTAGTGGCCTATAACCTGAACCGTCAGGCCACTTCCCTCAAGTTCTTCGAGTACGGCTCCGTTTACCAGCGCCTGCCCGAGACGGACGGCACCACCCTGGCTGGTTATGAGGAGCACCGCTGCTTCTCCCTGTTCATTAGCGGAACGCCGGACAAGGCTTGGCGCAACCCCGCCCAGAAGTCCAACTTCTTCCTGCTGAAGGGTTATGTGGAGGCCTTGCTGGCCCGCTACCGCGTAGATGCCAGCACCTTGCAGATGGGCGCTGCCCCTGCAGACCTCTTCTCCGAAGGCATCACCTACAGCCTGCCCGGTAAGGAGCCCAAGCTCCTGACCACCCTGGGCACCCTGAACCCCGCCCTGTGCAAGCGCTTCGGCGTGAAGCAGCCGGTGTTCGCCGCAGAAATCAACTGGGAGGTCTTCTTCACCCTCATCAAGCGGGATAAGTTCTCCTTCAAGGAAATGCCCCGCTTCCCCGAGGTGCGCAGAGACCTGGCCCTCCTGCTGGATGAAGGCGTTGCATATGCCGATGTCCGTACATCGGCCCTGCGTGCCGGCAAGAAGCTCATCAAGAGCGTGAGCCTCTTTGACGTGTACCGCGGAGA
>DFLI01000131.1:6358-9082 GCA_002373715.1 Bacteroidales bacterium UBA3623 | reverse complement strand
CGGTAGGTCTTGGCCAGCACGGATGCGGCAGCAATGGACGCATAGGTGGCATCCCCATGCACCACGGCCTGGTAATCCTTAAACCCATACGGGCCGAAGGGACGGAACTTATTGCCGTCAATCAGAAGAAACGCCGGTGCAGGATCAAGCCTCAACACAGCGCGCTGCATCCCCGTCACAGACGCCCAGAGGATATTCAATTTATCAATCTCCTCGGCCGATACAGCCTCTACCGCCCAGGCAACGGCCTCCTTCTCAATGATGGGCCTCAGCTCTTCGCGGGCTTTCTCGCTCATCTGCTTGGAGTCGTTGAGGAGGGGGTGATGGAAGTCCGGCGGCAGGATGACGGCGGCGGCATACACCGGCCCCGCCAGCGGTCCTCTGCCCGCCTCGTCGCACCCGGCCTCTAATCGGCCCGGCTCAAGATAGGGTTTTAACTCGGGAATCAAAAGCGGAAGGCGAGGCCGACGGAGAAGGTTTGCTGCTTGTGTTCGGTGGAGAAGCTGAAGCCGACGGGCTGGTAGCGGAGCATCAGGCCCACGTCTTCGCACCACACCATGGCCTTTATGTCCAGGCGGAAGCTGGCGCGGCGGGAGGTGGGGTACACGCTGTCTTTGTAGTGGAGGCCGCCTGCGATGTAATCGTTGTTATAGGAGATGAGGCCCACGCCGGGAGACACATACAGGCTGGTGCCCCAGCGGCTGGTAATGCGCTGGGTAAAGCCCAGGGGGAACATAAAGGAAAAGTCTCTTATGTGTGACTTGGAACGGGCGTCTTCCGTGGAGGGCGCCGTGCTCACGTAGTAATCTGTGCCGGTGCCGAATCCCGTGGCTACGGTAATGAAATGATAGCCTTTTTGCAAATAACGGAAATCTATTTGCATGTCCAGCAGGCCCAGGGAAAGGGTGGTGTTGCGGGAGGCCTTGTATTCCAGCTGGAACAGACAGATATCCAAGCCAAAACCGGAATGCTTCATGTTTTCCGGGGAGCCCGTGACATAATTATAGGAAGGAGCAATATAGCCTCCGAAATCCCACCGGGAATTGGGAATCATGTCTTTTTGGGCCAGGGCGTTCACGCAAACAACGGCTGCAAATGCAAATGCAAATAGTTTTTTCATATTTCTGGTCTTTAGATAAGCAAAGATAAGTAAATTTTCCTATATTTGTGGGCTACGAGATAATTAGCAAAAATAATTAATAATACAATGAAAACTTACACTACTAAAAACATCCGCAACATCGTCCTCATCGGTGCACCCCGTTCCGGTAAAACCACCCTGTCCGAGGCCATGCTTTTCGAGGGAAAAGTGATTGACCGCCGCGGTAGCGTGGAAGAAAAGAACACCGTGTCCGATAATACCGAGTTCGAGCAGACCAACCAGAAGTCCATCAACGCCACCCCTCTGTACGCAGAGTTCAACGGTTGCAAGATCAACTTTATCGATGCTCCCGGTTCCGACGATTTTTCCGGAGGTGCTCTTGCCGCCTTTAAGGTTGTGGACGCCGCCATCATGGTGATGAACGCCACGGCCGGCATTGAGGTGGGTACCACCTTGTTCGCCCGTTATGCAGACCAGTACGGCATTCCTATGGTTATCGCCGTGAACCAGCTGGACCACGACAAGGCCAACTGGGAAGGTGTGCGCAACGCCATCAACGAGGAATTCGGCAAGAAGGCCGCCATCTGCCAGTTCCCGGCTGCTCCCGGCGCCGGTCTGGAAGGTTTCGTGGACATTATCACCATGAAGTTCTATAATAAGAAGAACGAAGAAATGGAAATCCCCGCCGCCTATGCCGACGAGGCCGAAGAACTCCGCGCCGAACTCATGGAGAAGGCTGCCGAGGGTTCCGACGAGCTCATGGAGAAGTTCTTCGAAACCATGGAACTCACCACCGACGAAATCCGTGAAGGTCTCCGCATGGGCCTGCAGAAGGGAGACACCATCCCCGTGTTCTGCACCGCCGCCAAGGAGAACATTGGCGTAAAGCGCCTCATGGAATTCACCGTGAACGTGGTTCCTTCTCCGGAAGGCAAGGAAGAACCCACCGTGGACGGCGGCACCCTCAAGTGCGACCCTGCCGGCCCCACCGCCATCTTCATCTTCAAGACTTCCGTAGAGCAGCACCTGGGTGAAGTTTCCTACTTCAAGGTAATGAGCGGTACCCTCAACGAGGGCGCAGACCTCGTGAACCCCGAGACCGGTAACAGCGAGCGCCTCAGCGCCATCTACGCCGTGGCCGGTGCCAAGAAGGAAAAAGTGGCTTCCCTCACCGCCGGTGACATCGGCTGCGTGATGAAACTTAAAGCCGGCAAGACGGATGTGACCCTCGCCCAGAACGGCGTGGAAGCCATCAAGCATATGGTCTTCCCGGATGCCAAGTACCGCTGCGCCGTCAAGGCCGTGGACAAGAACGACGAGGCCAAGGTGGGCGACGCCCTCAACAAGATCGCTTCCCAGGATCCCACCATCACCGTGGAATACTCCAAGGAACTGCGCCAGACCATCCTCTCCGGTATGGGCGAGCAGCATATCAACTACGTCAAGTGGAGAATCACCAACGAGTTCAAGCAGAACATCGAGCTCTACGCTCCCAAGGTGCCCTACCGCGAGACCATCACCAAGATCGCAACGGCCCAGTACCGTCACAAGAAGCAGTCCGGCGGCGCCGGCCAGTTCGGTGAGGTACACCTGCTGGTATGCCCTTACGTAGAAGGTCAGGA
>DFLI01000131.1:2296-6253 GCA_002373715.1 Bacteroidales bacterium UBA3623 | reverse complement strand
GTCTTCAACTTCAAGAGCCAGGATATCACCGACCTCGAGTGGGGCGGCAAGCTGGAATTCTACAACTGCGTTGTGGGTGGTTCCATCGACCTCTCCTTCATGCCCGCTATCCTCAAGGGTATCAAGAGCAAGATGGAGGAAGGCCCTCTCACCGGTTCCTATGCCCGTGACATCCGCGTATACGTATACGACGGTAAGATGCACCCGGTAGACTCCAAGGAAATCGCCTTCATCATCGCCGGTCGTAACGCCTTCAAGGAGGCCTTCCGCAACGCCGGTCCCAAGATCCTGGAGCCCATTTACAACGTAGATATCTTCACCCCCAACGAGTATGTCGGCCCCTGCATGAGCGACCTCAACACTCGTCGTGGTATGATCATGAACCAGGATATGGAGAAGGGCTTCACCGTGCTCCACGCCCGCGTTCCGCTGGCAGAGCTGTACCGCTACTCCACCATCCTGAGCTCCCTCACCGGTGGTTCCGCTACCTTCCAGATGAAGTTTGCCGAGTACGTTCAGGTTCCCGCCGACGTGCAGACCAAGCTCCTGGCAGAGTACGCCGCCCAGGAAGAGGAAGAAGACTAATCTTCGTCACAACACAACAAACGGAGGCCTGCAAAGGTCTCCGCTTTTGTGTATAAAAAGGCGTAGGCTTAATTTGCCAACGCCCCTGTGGCCTTAGGAAAAAGCCAGCGTCACTAGACAAGTCAAGCCCACGCCAAAGCATGGGCATTCACAGACTTATCCGGAGTGACGCATAGAAACTTCCTAATTTTTCAGGGGTCCCGAATAAATAGCAAATGCTATGTATGTTTTGCAAAGGATTGCTATCACAAAGGTACGAATAATTGTAGAAAAGCCCAAAATTCGTATCTTTGTAGATAATAACCTGTTTAGAATGAAACGAATAGTCTGCCTGCTCTTAACCACCGGGTTACTGTTTTCCTGTAGCTCAAACCCCTTTCATAAAGATTATCAGACCCGCTTGGAGTCTAACGAAGGCACCCTGAAGCCTTTCATGACCCTTCCGCAGGGCATATCGGCCCAGGAGCGCGAAGCCCTGGAATTCCTTTATGCCTATATGCCGCTGGCAGACGTAACGGATTATACGCCGGATTTTTACCTGGCTAATGTGCGCAAATCCTTCCAGGCGCGCGAAGAAATGCCCTGGAAAGTGCCCGAGCGGGAGTTCCGCCATTTCGTACTGCCCTTAAGAACCAATAACGAAGATCTGGACAGCGCCCGGCTGGTGTTTTATGACCAGCTGAAGCCCCGCGTGGAGAAGCTCTCCATGAAAGAAGCCATCCTGGAAGTGAATCACTGGTGCCATGAGAAGATGACCTACCAGCCCTCCGACGGCCGCACCCATGCCCCCCTGGCTTCCCTCAAGAATGCTTTGGGCCGATGCGGAGAAGAATCCACCTTCTGCGTGGCCGCGCTCCGCAGCGTGGGCATCCCCGCCCGCCAGGTATATACGCCCCGCTGGGCCCATACGGAAAGCAACCACGCCTGGGTAGAGGCCTGGGCCGACGGACAGTGGTACTTCATTGGCGCCTGCGAGCCCGAGCCGGTGCTCAACCTGGGCTGGTTCAACGCCCCGGCCTCCCGGGCCATGCTCACCCACACCAAGGTGTTCGGCAAGTACGACGGCCCCGAGGAAGTGGTGCTGCGCACACCGGGTTATACGGAAATCAACCTCATTGAAAACTACGCCAAGGCTGCCAAGGCCCGCCTGCAGGTGGTATCGGCCCAAGGTAAACCCGTAGAAGGCGCCCGCGTAAGCTTCTGCATTTACAACTCTTCCCAGTTCTTCCCGGCTGTGGCCAAGTACACGGACAAAAAGGGATCCACCAGCCTTTCCGCCGGTCTGGGAGACATGCTGGTATGGGCTTCCAAAGACGGAAACTATGGCTTTAAAAAGGTGCGCTTTGGCCAGGATAAGGACGTAACCATAGTGCTGGACAATCCCACCGGCCACCCCGTAAGTTCCCAGCTGCTGGCCATTGTGCCGCCGCCGGAAGATGTGCAGCTGCCGGAGGTAACGCCGGAGCAGAGGGCCGATAACGACCGCCGCATGGCCTACGAAGACTCTGTGCGTAAGGCCTACATGGCCGGCTTCCCCACCCGCGAAGTGGCCCGGGCTTTCGTGGCCGAAAACGGCCTGCCGGAAGCCGCTGTCCGGCTGGTGGAGGCATCGGCCGGCAACGGCGCCACCATCATGGGTTTCCTGAAGGAGGCTTCCGACAAGGAGCGCGCCGTGCAGCTGCTCCAAACCCTGAGCCGCAAGGACCTCTCGGATGTATCGGCCCAAATTCTTTGGGACAACTACAACGCTACCGAAAGCATTCTGGGGCCGCGCATTGAAAGCGAATTCCTCTCTCCCTATAAGGGCTGGTTCCTCCGGAACGTACCCGCCTATTTGCAGGAGCAGTTCCGTGGCAACGCCCAGGCCATCCTGGACTGGGTAGATGCCAACATTACCGTAGACGAAGACCCGCTGTTCTGGGACATTCCCATGTCTCCGGTGGGTGTTTGGCTTAGCCGCCTGGCCAATCCCCGCTCGCGGGACCTGCTGGCCATGGCCCTGGGCCGCACCTTCGGGGTGGAAATGCGCCGGGACCGCTTCACTTCTTCTCTCCGCTATGAAAACGACAAGGCCGATGTCCCCGGCGCTCCCGTAGAGCTCACTTATGAGCCCGTGGAAGGTGTGGAAAGCCCAGAATACGGCAGCCATTATTCCGTGAGCCGCATTGCCGACGGCGAGCTGCAGATGGTTTTCCTGGGCTATGGCCACGGACCCCGTCGCTTTGGCTTTGCCGGCAGCAACGAGCTGCCTGAAGGAGACTACCTGCTGGCTTCCGGCAACCGTCTTTCCGACGGTTCTACGCCGGTTACCGTTACCCTCTTCCACGTAACGGCCGGAGAGCCGCTGCAGGTTCCCATCGTAATTGAAACCGTGCTGGAAGAAGTGAAGGTAGTGGGCCATTTCCCGGTGAAGAACCTGCCTGCAGAGGCTTCTGAGGGCTGGTATGCCGCCGCCGTGCTGGACGTGGGCCTGGAACCTACCAACCACGTACTCAACGACCTTTCGGCCGAGCGGGAAGCCCTGGAAAAGTGGGGCCGTCCCATCTTCCTGGTAGCCACCAGCGAAGCCCAGATGGAGCGCCTGCACCAGGAGATTGACGGGGGCCGTTTTGGCACCCTTCCTTCCAACGTGGTGTTCCTCACCAACGCGGAGGGCAATATCTTATCGGCCATTATAAAAGGGGCCGATTTACGCGAAGGCCAGCTCCCCGTGGTGTTTGTGGGCAACCAGAAAGACGAAGTAGTATTTGTATCTCAAGGATATACCATCGGCATGGGCGCCAAGATTGCTGCCCTGGCCAAAAAACTGTAAACCCGTATGAAGAAAGTTATTCTTTTCCTATGTGCCCTGGGCCTTTTGCTCTCGTGCTCTGAAAAGTATTATGTTAAGGATTACAACGCCCGCTTGGAGGCCAATGGCGGCGCTCTCAAACCGTTCATGACCCTTCCCAGGGGCATAAAGGCCCAGGAGAAAGACGCCCTGGAGTTCCTGTATGCCTATATGCCGCTGGCCGATATTACGGACTACACGCCGGAGTTCTACCTCCAGACGGTCCGTGCCACCCTGGAGGCCCGCCAGGAGATGGGCTGGAACGTGCCGGAGCGCGAGTTCCGTCACTTTGTGCTGCCCCTTCGCGTGAACAACGAAAAGTTGGACAGCGCCCGCGTGGTGTTCTATAAGGAACTGAAACCCCGCGTGCAGGGCCTTTCCATGGAAGAGGCCATCCTGGAGGTGAACCACTGGTGCCATGAGAAGGTGACTTACCAGCCTTCCGACGCCCGCACCGCCTCCCCGCTGGATTTGGTGAAAAATGCCTTGGGCCGATGCGGAGAGCAGTCCACCTTCTGCGTGGCCGCCCTGCGCTCCGTGGG
>DFLI01000131.1:0-2237 GCA_002373715.1 Bacteroidales bacterium UBA3623 | reverse complement strand
ATCCCCGCCCGCCAGGTGTACACGCCGCGCTGGGCCCACACGGACGATAACCACGCCTGGGTAGAAGCCTGGGCCGACGGCGAGTGGCACTTCATCGGTGCCTGCGAACCGGAGCCCGTGCTGGATCTGGGCTGGTTCAACGCCCCCGCTTCCCGCGCCATGCTCATGCACACCAAGGTGTTCGGTAAATACGATGGCCCCGAGGAAGTGGTGCTGGAAAGCCCCAATTTTACCGAGGTGAACCTCATTGACAATTATGCCCAAACGGCCCGGATAGACTTCCAGGTGGTGTGGTCGCCGGAGGCCCCCAACAAAGACGCCGGCAAGCCCGTAGCAGGTGCGCGCGTGGATTTCTGCATCTACAATTACGCCGAGTTCTATCCCGCCGTGTCCAAGTACACGGACGCCGAGGGCCGCACTTTCACCAGCGCCGGCCTGGGAGATATGCTGGTATGGGCCTCTCTGGGCCATTCCTTTGGCTTTACCAAGGTGAGCTTCGGCAAAGATAAGGAAGCTACCATAGTGCTTCAGTACTATGCCGGAGACAAGTATGCCTCTCCCGTTGGTGTGAAGGAAGCCTTTACCATTGTTCCTCCGCCCGAGAACGTGAAGCTTCCGGAAGTAACGCCCGAGCAGCGCGCCGCCAACGATAAGCGCTTTGCCTACGAAGACTCCCTCCGCCACGCCTACGAGGCCACCTTCCCCACCCCGGCGGAGGCCCTGGCCTTTGTGCGGGAACAAGGTTACGATGACAAGATAGCCTCTTACATTGTCCGCGCCCGCGGCAACGCCGAAACCTTGAAGGACTTTTTGGCGGCAAACGGCAACCTCGAGCGTCGTGAAGACATATTGGCATCGCTCAGCACCAAGGATTTACATGATATTACGCCAGAGTTACTCCAGGCCTATTACACGGCCGAACCCTTCTTTGGCACCCGTATCGAAAATGAGTTCCTCACGGACTATTACGGTTTCTTCCAGTCCAGCGAGGGCGCATCGGCCGATGCCAAGAAGATTCTGCGCCAGACAAATCCCACGGCCTGGAACATCCCCATGTCTCCGGAAGGCGTATGGAAGAGCAAGATGGCAGACCCCCGCTCCCTGGATATCTTCACCGTGGCTCTCCTTCGCGCCCGCGGTAAGGAGGCCCGCAAGAACCCCGTAACGGGAGTGCTGGAAGTGAAAGAAGGGGCCGATTGGAAGTCTTTGGCCGGAGCCCCCGGCAAGGCCGATCCTAAGGGAACTCTCCGGCTCACCTATACGCCCACGGCCAGTGTAGACAACCCTCAGTACTACAGCCACTTCACCATTTCCAAGATAGTGGACGGCCGTCCCAGCCTGCTTTCCTTCGACGAGGGTGAAGTAGATATGGGAGGCGGCACCGACTGGGCCCACGCCTTCAAGGACGGCTGCAAACTGGACGAGGGCACCTATCTGCTGGTTTCCGGCAACCGCCTGTCCGACGGCTCCGTTCCCGTTTCCATGACCTTCTTTGAGATAAAGGCCGATGAAGAGACGGTGGAAGAACTGCGCATCAACGAGAACGTGGGCACCCTGCCCGTCATCGGCAGCTTTGATGCCGAAAGCAAGATTAGCGTGAACGGCCAGGAGGTTTCCGTGCTGTCCCAGGTGGGCCGCGGCTTCTATGTGCTGGCCGTGCTGGATCCCGGCAAGGAACCCACCAACCATGCCCTCCGTGACATTGCCGCCGCCCGTGAGCAGCTGGAGGCCTGGGGCCGTCCCATTCTCCTGCTGTGCACCTCAGAAGAGGCCCTCGCGCGTCTCAGGAAGGAAGAAAAAGAAGGCCGCTATGGGAAACTTCCCACAACGGCTCTCTTTGGAGTGGCATCGGAAGAGCTCCTGAAGGGAGCCCGTCCCTCTGTCATTATTGCCGATAGCTTTAACCGCGTATTCTTCCGCAGCAACGGCTATACCATTGGCATGGGTAATCAGCTTTCTGCGGCCTCTACAGCTTTGAAATAGCGATAGCTGGACACCTTCACCTCGCTGATGGAATTCTCGTCGCAGACGATGGTTCCGGCGGGGTGATTCTGTAATCCGCTCAGGGTGCAGTAGTGGCTCATAGGGCCTTCGATGGCGTCCTTGAGGGCGCGTGCCTTCTTGCTGCCAAAAGCCAGAATCACCACTTCCTTGGCGCTGAGCACAGTGGCCACACCAACGGTGAGGGCCTGGGCGGGAACGGCCGAAGGATCGTTGTTGAAGAAGCGGGCGTTCAC
>DFLI01000123.1:23794-25005 GCA_002373715.1 Bacteroidales bacterium UBA3623 | reverse complement strand
TTGCGAAGGCCGTCCAGCATGGTAACCACGCTCTCCGGTGCCTGCGGGGCGGTATAGTCTCCCAGCTGGTTGTACATATTATGGGCATTGGGGCCGATGAGCGCAATGCGCGTACCGGCGCGGAGGGGCAGTACGCCATTATTCTTGAGCAGCGTGGCGCCTTCGCGGGCCGCTTGGGCGGCAACGGCCACCTTTTCCGGGGAACGGACCTCATCGGCCGCATCTTCCGGCAGGTAGGGGTTGTCAAAGAGCCCCGCCTCAAATTTGCGGATGAGCACCCGCTTCACGGCGCGGTCCAGCACCTCCATGGGGACGCGGCCGGCCTCTACGGATTCTTTCAGGAGAGGATAGCAGTGGGCGCCCAAATCCATATCCACACCGGCCTTGATGGCCATCTCACCGGCTTCCTGCCGGTCTTTGGCCACATGGTGGCTGGTATAAATGCCGTCTATGCTTTCAAGGTCGCTCACTACAAAACCCTGGAAGTCCCAGCGGTTATGCAGCACGCCGGTGAGCAATTCTTCATTGCAGGTGGTGGGCACGCCGTCTATGGTATTGTAGCTGGTCATTACGCTGAGCGCACCGTTATCGATGGCTGACTTGAAGGTGGGCAGAACATTCTCTTCCAGGTCTCTGGGGCCGATGTGAGAGGGACTGCCGTTGTGGCCACCTTCGGGAATACCGTAGGCCACAAAGTGCTTGAGGGTGGAAATGACGCCCTCCGAAGAGGTGCCTCTCACCATGGCCGATGCCATCTGCGAGGTAAGGTAAACGTCTTCTCCGTAGGTTTCTTCCACGCGGGACCAGCGGGGTTCGCGGGAGAGGTCTATCACCGGGCCGTAGCCAATGGTGCCGCCCTGGGCCATCAGTTCCTGTCCAATCACCTGGCCCACCTGCTCAATGAGTTCGGTGTCCCAGGTGGCGCTGAGGCCGATGGAGGTAGGGAATACGGTGGTGCCAATAGCCATGTGCCCGTGGGGGGCTTCTTCGGCCAGGATAATGGGAATACCCAGGCGGGTGGAGTCTATGGCATAGTGCTGCAGGGCGTTGTAGGTCTTTACGGCCAGCTGCGGGGTGAGGCCCGTTTCCAGGGTTTTCCTGGTCCAGGGGTCTGCCCTGAAGGTGGCCCACAGCGCGCCGCCGTGCTGCTTTTGCACAAAGTCCCGGAAGGCATTGCTGATGCGAACCTGCCAGGATGGCCGGTCGGAGCC
>DFLI01000123.1:12093-23704 GCA_002373715.1 Bacteroidales bacterium UBA3623 | reverse complement strand
GGGGGTATCCTCCTTTTCATACATGGGCCAGCCCAGGGGGCAGAGGAGCTGCCCCAGCTTCTCTTCTATGGTCATGCGGGAGAGGAGGTCATCGGCCCTCTCCTGGGCGCTTTTCAAGGCATCTTTGTAGGCCGGCGTCTTCTCCGAGCAGCTTGCCAGGAGCACAAGGGCGGCCAGCGGGGTTATCAGTTTAGCGGCGAATGAATTCATATGGAGGGTTGTTTGAGGGCCTCGTGAAGCTGGCTGTCGTGGCGGGTACGGATGCGGATACCGGCCTGCTGGAAGTAGTAGCGAACCACAATCTCTTCCTCGATGAAGGGGATAATCTCGTCCTTCTTCAGGCGCAGGAAGGTGGCCTTATCCATGTCCAGGGACTTCTCCAGAGCCTCCAGCTGCGGGGCCACGGCTTCGGACAGGCCGTCTTCGGAAAGGGTTTTCTTCATGTCGTCAAAGAGGGCCCGGGCCGATGAACGGTAGTCGAACTCCTTGTCGGAGGCATAGGCCACGAAGTCTTCATAGTCGGTGAAGTGGAAGTCTTCCACGGCGGGAATGCTTTCGTGCTCGCACACATATTTGAGGGCATACTGCTCCACGATGCCGTTGAGCACCAGGGAGTAGGTGAGGCGGGAATAACGCTGTCCCTTTACCGTGAAGTCCGGGGTAATGCCGCCTCCGTCCCGCACCTTGCGGCCGCGGGCCGTGGTGAATTCGTGGGTGAGGGAGTCCGGGATGAAGCCCACGGAGCCGTCTTCGTTGCGGTGGGAATAGTCTATGGCCTGCACGCATCGGCCCGAAGGGGTGTAATACTTGGCGGTGGTTACCTTCAGCTGGCCATCGTAGGGCAGCGGGCGAATGCTCTGCACCAGGCCCTTGCCATAGGTGCGGGTGCCCACGATGGTGGCGCGGTCGTAGTCCTGGAGGGCGCCGGAAACAATTTCCGAGGCCGATGCACTGCCGGAATCTACCAGTACGAGAATGGGAATCTCGGTGTCTACAGGGTCTGTAGTGGTTTTGTAAACCTCCTCAGAGGCTATGCCCCGGCCCTTGGCGGTTACCACCACCGAGCCGCGGGGTACGAAGAGCGAAACAATATTGACCGCCTCGTTCAGCAGGCCGCCGCCGTTGCCGCGGAGGTCCAGCACCAGGCGCTTCATGCCCTGGGCCTTGAGGCTGTGGTAGGCGTCCCGGATGTTCTGCCCCACGCCTTCCGTGAATTTATCCAGAAGGACGTAGCCGTCGGCCTCATTGAGCATGCCCACGTACTGCACAGAAGGGAGGGAGATGCGCTGGCGCACCACCGGTACGTCTTTGGTTTCTCCACGCAGTTTCTTTACGGTGAGCACCACCGTGGTGCCGGGCTTACCTCTCATGCGCTCCGAACTTTCTGCACTGGTGAGCCCGTGGGTGCTTACTCCGTCAATGGCCAGCACCTCGTCTCCGCAGCGCAGGCCGGCCAGGGCGGCCGGGGAATTCTCGTACGGTTCGTTAATGAGCACGTTTCCGTTCACGTCCGGCTTGTAGATGACGGCTCCGATGCCCCCGTAGGTGTTGGTGAGCTGCATCTGGAAATCTTCCCTTTCCTCTTCCGGAATGTACTGGGTATAGGGATCCAGGGAAGAGAGCATGGCGTCTATGGCGGCGCGCTGGATGCGTCCCACTTCCAGGGAATCTACGTAGGAGCGGTTCAGTTCCTTCAGGATGGAATTGTAAACTTCCACCCATTTTGCCATATTGAAACTTTTTGACTGGGCCTGTGCCAGGGGCATGGAAGCAAAAAAGAATGCCGCCAGGGCCGATAGTATGATGGTTTTCTTCATTTTCTGTTCGTCGTTTTGTGTGCACCGTTCATCTTCAAAGAAGATGCCATCTGACAAAGATACAAAAATAATCACTATCTTTGCAGCCGGTTAGTTATTAGTATTCGATATGAAAATCGTATTTGCAACGGGCAACCCGGGAAAAATCCGGGAAGCAGAAGAAATTCTGGGCGAGGGTTTTGAGCTCGTTACCCCCGCATCGCTGGGTATTACGGAAGAGATTCCCGAAACAGGTAATACCCTCAGGGCCAACTCTATGCAGAAGGCCGACTACATCTACAAGAAATGCGGACTCCCTTGTTTCGCAGACGATTCCGGCCTGGAAGTAGACATTCTGGGCGGCGCTCCGGGCGTAGAAACGGCCCGCTATGCCGGCCCCGAGAAAGACCCCAAGGCCAACATCGCCAAGCTACTCACAGAGGTGGCCCGCCGCGAGAAGGAGGCTGCCATGGCCCGCACCAACGGTGTTTCCACCGCCAAGGCCAACCGCAACGCCCGCTTCCGCACGTCCGTCACCCTCATCGTGAACGGCGAACATCACTTCTTCGACGGGGTGATGGAAGGTCACATCGCCTATGCTCCCGCCGGAAAAGGAGGTTTCGGTTACGACCCTATCTTCATCCCCGAGGGATATGAGAAAACCAACGCCCAGCTGGGTGAGGCGGTGAAAAACAGCATCTCCCACCGTGGCAAGGCGCTGCGCGCCATGGCCGATTACCTTAAGGCCTAGGCCGTGGAATTCATCGTTCTGTCCTCCACAAAAGTAGGGGAAAACGCGCTGGTGGTCCACACTCTTTCCAAGGAGTGGGGCCGCCGCGGTTTTTGGGTGCGTTCTGCCGCCAAGGCCGGCATGTCGCACTTCCTTCCGCTGAATCTTTTGGAAGGGCAGGTGGTGGAAAATCCCAAGTCGGAGCTCTGGACCTTGAAAAACATCGGCCCGGTGGCTCCGCTCAATGGGATTAGGAACAACATTTACAAGAACACCATGACGCTCTTCCTCTCCGAGGTGCTGCTCCGCATGCTCAAAGACGGCACCAACGAGGACGGGCTCTACGAATGGTGCGTGGGCAGTATCCTCACCCTGGATGCCCTGGAGAGCGATTTCTCCAACTTCCACATCCGCTTCCTGCTGGAACTGGCGGGAGCGCTGGGCTTTCGGCCCACTTTGCAGGATGTTGCTCCCTTTGCGGGGGAACACATCGGCCACCTGCAGCCTTTCCTGCAGTGCAGCTTTGAGGAATCCATGCTGCTGCCCCTCAGCGGAGACACGCGAAACGCCCTTTGCGACGTGCTGCTCCAGTATCTTTCTTACCACACGGACACCCCCATTCAGGTAAAATCGCTGCCTGTTTTGCATGAGTTGTTCCGCTGACGGATTTTGCGTATCTTTGTGAAGATAATTTCACAGAGATGTCCAAACGCAAAAACAGCCCCAACCGCAAAAATCACAAGAAAGTACGTACAGTTCCCGAATTTGAGGGAAAAGTGCTCATGTCCCGGGAAGGATGCGCTTTCGTGCGCATTGAAGGGCAGGAAGAAGACGTATATGTAAAAGCCTCCAAAACCCGCGGAGCCCTGCACGGAGATATTGTGAGGGTGGCGGTTACGCAGGAGAGAACCGGTCAGGCCAAGCGCCGCAGCGGAGAAATCATAGCCATTGTACAGCGTTCAGACCGGCCTTTCGTGGGCTTGCTGCACATTGTGGGCAAGCAGGCCTGGGTGCTCATGGGCTCCAAAACCATGCCCTATGACATCTCCGTTCCAGTGCCGGAAGGCGGCGTGCGCGGTATGAAAGTGGCCGCCGTAGTAGATGGCTGGGAGCGTGGTGCCGCGGGCCCTTACGGCCATGTGGTGGATGTGCTGGGCATGCCGGGAGAAAACGAGACGGAGATGCACGCCATCCTGGCAGAATTCGGCCTGCCCTACCGCTTTGAAAAGAGTGTGGAAAATGCGGCAGACCTCATTTCCGAAGAAATTACAGACAAAGACAGAGCCCACCGGCGGGATTTCCGCAAGGTGCTCACCTTCACCATAGACCCCACCGACGCCAAGGACTTTGACGATGCCCTCAGCTTCCGCAAACTGGAAAACGGCAATTACGAGGTGGGTATCCACATTGCCGATGTCACCTGGTACGTAAGGCCGGACACGGCGGTGGACCGGGAGGCCCAGGCGCGCGGCACCTCCGTGTATCTGGTAGACCGCACGGTGCCCATGCTGCCGGAGAAACTCTCCAACAAGCTGTGCTCCCTGCGCCCGCACGAGGAAAAGCTCACCTACAGCGCCGTGTTCGAGATTACGCCCCAGGCTAAGGTCTTCAACCCCTGGTTTGGCCGCACCAATATTATTTCAGACTACCGTTTCGACTACGAACTGGCCCAGGCCATCATTGAGGCCGGGGATGCTGCCATGGAGCAGGAGTTTGGTGCCGGATCGGAGTGCGGTCTGGTTCCGGCCGATGTAAAAGAGGCCGTGCTCACCCTCAATAAACTGGCCCTGAAGCTTCGCAAGAAGCGTTTTGCCGCCGGTGCGGTGAACTTCGACCGGCCGGAGATGAAGGTGGACGTGGACGAAAACGGCAAGCCCATAGGTGTGCACCAGAAGATCTCCAAGGAAGCCAACTGGCTCATTGAGGAGTTCATGCTGCTGGCCAACCGTTCGGTGGCAGAGTATGTGGCCACGGGCGGCAAGATGAACGGCAAGGCGCAGGCCAAGGCCAAGACTTTTGTCTATCGTGTGCACGACGAACCCAATATGGAAAAGCTGGGCGGCCTCAGGGACTTTGCCGGCAACCTGGGACACAAGATGGGTCCCATCGGCAATGGAAAAGACGTGGCCCTGGCCCTGAACGAACTCATGCAGGAAGTGAAGGACAAGCCGGAGATGGGCGCCATCCAAATCCTGGCGCTGCGCTCCATGGCCAAGGCCTGCTATTCTACGGACAATATCGGCCACTATGGTCTGGCCTTCCCCTTCTATACGCATTTCACTTCTCCCATCCGCCGCTACCCGGATATGATGGTGCACCGCCTGCTGGCCCGTTATCTGGCCGGCGGAGACAGCGCTAACCTGGACTATTACACCCTTCAGTGCAAGCACGCTTCTGAAAGGGAGGTGGTGGCTGCCGAGGCAGAGCGGGAGAGCATCAAGTACAAACTGGTGGAATTTATGCAGGACAAGGTGGGCCAGGAGTTCGACGGTCACGTGTCCGGCGTCACGGAGTGGGGTATTTACGTGGAAATTGAGCCCACCAAGATTGAGGGCATGATCCCGTACAGAACCATCAAGAGCGATTTCTTCATCTTCGACGAAGACCATTACCGCGCCGTGGGCCGCCGTACGCACCGGAGTATTCGCCTGGGAGACCCTCTGAGAATTCGTGTGAAGAGCACCTCGCTGGAGCAGAAGCTCCTGGATTACGAGCTGGTGGAAGACCTTCCTGAAGCCCCCGTGGCCGATGATTCCGAGAACCCGGAGGCAGATATGGAAAGGGCTATGGCCCGTCATGAAAAACGCCCCCGTCGGAAGCGCGGAAAATAGAAAGGTTTTTGCTACCTTTGCAGACCTAACCGCAGACTTAATGAGAAAAGCTACACTTACCGTTTTATTGCTGCTACTGGCTACGGGCATGAGAGCCCAGCTGGTGGAGTACTGCTACTTTGAAGCCAGAGGCAGCTACAACGGCACCTGGAGTGACTCTTCCTTCGAGGGAAAACTCACGGGAGATTTCTTGAACTTTCACCTGAAGGGCCAGCTGGCCCCGGGCCTGAGCTACCGCATTCGCCAGCGTTTCACCAAACCGCTTTACGACCCTAAGGTCCCCCTCAATGCCACCGACCTTCTCACCCTCACCTGGGATATCAACGAAAAGTGGTCCCTGGATGCCGGTAAGCTGCCCGTGTTCATTGGCGGTTTCGAATGGGACGACGCCCCTATAGATCTGTATTACTTCAGCGATTTTGCCAAGACCATTCCGCAGGTGTATGCCCTGGGCGGAACGGCGTACTTCCGGCCCGTTCAGAACCAGACACTCCATCTGCAGGTGACTCAGTCGCTTTTGGCAGAGGGCAACTGGGATGCGTGGAATGCCAGCCTGGGCTGGACCGGCCAATTCTTTAACTGGTGGAAAACCCTCTGGGGCATTAACTTCATGGACGACCCTTACCATCACATGATGGGCTATCTGGCCCTGGGCAACCGTTTTGAGGCCGGTCCCGTTGCCTTGGAACTGGACGGCATGTACCGCCGCAGCTTCAAGCAGAAAAAGGCAGGACTGGACCTCACCGTCATAGGCAAACTGGAATATAAGGTGGGCAAGTTTACCCTCTTTGCCAAGGGCGGCTACGACACCAATGCAGCCAACAATGTGGATGAGGAAGGAATAGCTTACGACCTCACCGTAGCCCCCGGCTCCTCCATCCTGTGGGGAGGCGGTGGCCTGGAGTTCTTCCCGCTGAGAAACCAGGACCTTCGCATTCACACTGTAGTATATGGAGACAACTTCTCCAAGTCTGTCATTGTAAAGGCAGGTCTCACCTTCCGTCTTTATCTTAAAAGACCTCTTACATGAAAAAGATGCGCCGCTCTACCGTAGAGGCCCTGGTATTCCTGGCCTTGATCATTCTGGTGTTCGTCCTGCTGGGTAGCCGGATGGGTGGAGCCAATATGATGAAAACCATTATGAACACGGCCCACGACCTCCTGTTGAACACCGTGTTCTACCTGATGGGCATTACCGTCCTCACCGGTGCCCTTTCCAAGCTCATGTCGGAGTTTGGGGTGGTAACCCTGTTGGAGCGGGTGCTCCGGCCCCTTATGAAACCGCTGTACAACCTTCCCGGTGTGGCGGCCCTGGGCGCTGTGATGACGTTCCTTTCGGATAATCCGGCCATCATTGCCCTTTCCAAGGACAAGAAGTTCTCTTCCTATTTTAAGAAATACCAGCTGCTCTCGCTCACCAATTTCGGTACGGCCTTCGGCATGGGTTTCGTGGTGATTGTTACCATGGTGGGCTACATGCAGGTGACTGCCGCCCTGGTGGGTCTGGTGGGCGCCATCTGCGGCTCCATCATCTCTACCCGCCTGATGCAGCGCAGCTGCCTGAAAGATTATCCCGAGCTGGATTCTCCGGTGGCTGCCACCGTTGAAGAGGAAATTCCGGAAACCGTTGAGAAGCAGAAAAAGGACGGCGTGTTCATGCGTTTTCTGAACGCCCTCCTGGACGGCGGCAAAAACGGTGTGGAACTGGGTCTGCAAATTATTCCTGGCGTGCTCATCATTACCACGGCCGTAATTATGATCACCTTCGGCCCCGGTGAGGCGGGCGTGTACAACGGCTCCTCTTCGCAGGGCGTGCCCATCCTGCCCTGGCTGGCAGAAAAGATTCACTGGGTATTCGAATGGCTGTTCGGCTTCCAGAACATGGAGCTCATTGCCTTCCCCATGACGGCGCTGGGTGCCGTGGGTGCCGCCCTGGGCCTTCTTCCCACCTTTAACGCCGCCGGCATCCTGGACGGCAACGCCGTGGCCGTGTTCACCGCCATTGGCATGTGCTGGAGCGGTTACCTTTCCACCCACACTGCCATGCTGGATTCCCTGGGCTATCGCAAGGTTATCTCCAAAGCCCTGGGAGCACACACCATCGCCGGCCTGTGCGCAGGCATCATAGCCCACTTCCTCTACTTACTGATTAGCTTGATTTAAGCGCCAGATATAGACTTTATCGCCCCTGCGAGGGTGAATTCTTTCCCCGGCCGATGCGTCGGGGTTTACTTTGTCCTCGGGCATCTTGTCCAGGGGCACGGCCACCGAGCAGCGGACTCCCTGGGGTACTTCGGTGACGGGTTTGAAGTCCAGCCAGAGGTCTTCCAGCTTCATCTCCAGGATGCCGGTGGTGTTGCCTATAAACAGCAACTCGTCTCCCTGGTGCAGCCGGGTGGCTTCCACCTGAATCTCGGCCACTCCTATCTTGGCAAACCAGTTGGTCACCTTGCCCACGTAAACCTTGGTGCGGGTGGCGCTGCTGCCGTATTTGGCGCTCCATTCGCCCATGGGAGCACCCAGGTAATAGCCGTCCCAGAAGCCCCGGTTGAACACCGTAGCCAGGCGCTCCTTGTAGGAGGCGCCCAACTCCGGGGTATAGGTTCCATCGGCCACGGCATCTGCCGCTTCGCGGTAGCAGGCCGATGTAATTTTCACATAGTCTGCGCTGCGGGCGCGGCCTTCAATCTTGAACACCTTCACGCCCGCCTCCACGAACTTGTCCAGGAAGTCTATGGTGCAGAGGTCCTTGGGCGACATGAGGTATTTATTGTCTATGTGCACCTGGAAGCCGGTCTCGTAGTCTGTGACCACATAGCCGCGGCGGCAAACCTGCATGCAGGCACCCCGGTTGGCACTTTCCCCGTAGGCGGCCAGCGACAGGTAGCACTTGCCGGATGTGGCCATGCAGAAGGCCCCGTGGGCAAACATCTCTATGCGCACCAACTGTCCGGAGGGGCCGCAGATGTGCTCTTTCACGATGGCCTCATGGATAGCCTTCACCTGGTCCAGATTGAGTTCCCGTGCTAGCACCACCACATCGGCCCATTGCGAATAAAAGCGCAGGGACTCTAGGTTGGAAATGCTCAGCTGGGTAGAGATGTGCACCTCCAGGCCAATCTTGCGGCAGTACAGGATGCAGGCCATGTCGGAAGCTATGATGGCGTCTACCCCGGCGGCCTTGGCGGCGTCCAGCGTTTCGTAGGCGGCCTGCAGGTCTTCCCCGAAAAGGGTAATATTGAGCGTCATATAGCCCCGGATGCCGTACGCGCGGCAAATGCGCATAATCTCCGGGAGGTCTTCGCGGGAAAAATTATTGGCCGAGTGGGACCGCATATTCAGGTGGCCGATGCCGAAATACACGGAGTTGGCCCCGCCTTCCACGGCGGCGGTAAGGCAACCGAAGTTGCCGGCGGGGGCCATGATTTCCAGTTCCTTCCGGTCCATCATTTGGCGCGGCTCACCAGGGAATCGGCAAAACGTTTGAGGGCCTCGAAGCCTTCGGCGTCCATGGAGGCGTCGGCGGCCTTGGTAATGGCGCTGTCACTGAGCTGGCCGATGGCCTCCCGCGCTGCCTGGGCAATGCCCACGCTGTCGTAGATGGCCTTTACGCGGGCAATCTTTTCTTTCTTTTCGGTAAGGGTCACGGCCGGGGCAGCCAGGGCTTCTTCCAGCCCCTTGGCTCCCAGTTCGTTGGCTTTCACCGTGAGCCAGGACTTCTTTTCGTTGAGGATGTCTCCTCCGATGGGCTTGCCGAAGACTTTCTCGTCTCCATAGGCGTCCAGGTAATCATCGGCCACCTGGAAAGCCAGGCCCAGCTGATAGCCATAGTCGTAGAGGCATTTCTGGCTATGCTCATCGGCCCCCGCGATAAGGGCACCCATCTGGGCGGCGCAGGCAATGAGCACGCCTGTCTTGAGGCCTATCATGTTCATGTATTCGTCCATGGGCACTATGCCGCGCTGCTCAAAGTCCATGTCCAGCTGCTGGCCGTCGCAAACCTCGGCCGCTGTTTTGGAGAAGAGGGCCAGAGCCTGCGGCAGCACCTTGGCCGGCGCCAGGGCTACGCGCTTGTAGGCATCGATGCACATGACGTCTCCGCTCAGGATGGCCGTGTCTTCGCTCCACTTGATCCACACGGTTTCGTGGCCACGGCGCAGGGGACTGCGGTCCATGATGTCGTCGTGGATGAGGGTGAAGGTGTGGAACACCTCCAGACCGGCGGCCGGCTGCAGAATCTCCTGCGTAAAGTCATTGGCATAAATGCCGTAGGTGGTGAGGCAGAGGCGAGGACGGATGCGCTTGCCGCCGATGGCCACCATGTAGCGGAGAGGGTCGTATAGGCCGGAAGGCTGGGCCTGGAACTCTATGTTTTGGAAAAGGTCCTGGACGGCCTTGTCAAGAACGGAATCTTTAATCATAAAAAAAAGCTATCTTCTTGCAAAGATAGCCATTTTTTTCGATTAGAGCTTGAGCGGACGCCCTCGGTAGAACTCCACCAGGGAAGTCTGGTAAAGGCACTCGTAGGTGGCCTGCACAGAGTCGGACTGGGCTTTTACCATGCGGGTGAGGGACTCGTTGAACTCGGTGATGGTGGCCTTGCCGTTTTCGTACTTGGCCTTAGTGAGCTCGAAGGCATCTTCGGCGGCAGCGGCGGCTTCCAGCGAGGCGGCATGTTTGGCCTGCGAAGCTATGGCCGCGTTCCAGGCCTGCTGAATCTCCTTATACAGATTATGCTCGGTGCGGAGCAGCTGGAGCTGCTGCGAGCGGTACTGGAGCTTGGCATTGCGTACCTGGTTGCGCACGGAGAACTTGTTGAAGATGGGGATGCTCAGGTTCAGGCTGATGTACTTGCTGAAGTTGGAGTTAAGCTGGTCCCAGAAGCCCTGCGTGGCAAAGGTGGTGTAGTAGTTGGTGCCTATTCCGCCACCAAAAGAGAGGGTGGGGTAGTAGGAAGCCTTGGCAATCTGAATCTGCTTCTGGGCCCCTTCCAGGCGCAGTTTCTCTGCACGGATGGCGGGGCGTACTCCCAGGGCCTCGGCATAAATTTCCTCCGGATCGGGCAGGAGCGTCGAGGTGACGCTTACATGGGGCCTCACCACGGAGAAACCTTCCCAGGAAGGGAATTCCAGCAGCTGGGCCAGCGTGAGCAGGGAAGTGCGGATGTTGTTTTCGGCCTGGATAAGGGTAACGCGGCTTTGGGCCAGGGTGGCCTTCTGCTGGGACACTTCGGCGGCCGATGCACGGCCGGTATTGTACAGGCCCTGCAGACGCTCTACCTGGAGGGAGTCAATGCTCACCTGCCGGGCGGCCACTTCGCGAATCTCGTAATTGTAGAGTATCTGCACGTAGGCCTGGGCCACCTGTACGCTCACGTCGTCGCGGGCTTTTTCCAGATCGGCCGTGGCGGCTTCCAGATTCAGTTTTGAAAGCTGGATGCGGCGGGGCGTGGCCAGACCGTCGAAGAGCGTCATATTGGCACCCAGCGAGAAGCTGGTAGAAGAGGAATTACCCTTCTCGTAGGTGTTGTCTCCTCCGATACCGCGGCCGAAGCTGAAATTCTCTCCTATGGAACCGTTCACGGAGGGCAGCCAGTTCATGCGGGCGGTATTGTTGTTCACTTTTTGCGTTTCTACGGTAATTTCGCTTCCGGCAACGGTAAGGTTGTTGTCCATGGCCCAGTCGATGCATTGCTGGAGGGTCCAGGGGTGGGACAAATCCGGGAGGGAATCGGTGGGGGCGGTCAGTACCGCCAGCGCTATCAGTAAAGCTTTCATAACTTACTTGGCGTTAATAATCTGAGGACCGCGAACCTTGTCAGAAGTGGTGAGTCCTTCCTTGATTTCAATCTTTACGCCGTCGGAAAGGCCGGTGACCACCGGGCGCTTTTCATATCCATCGGCCCCCATTACATATACATAGGTGTCGTCTCCTTCAAACTGGAGGGCGCTTTCCTCAATGGTGAGGACGTTTTCTACGCGCTGCAGTTCAATCTCGGCGTTGGCGCTGTAGCCGCTGCGGATGGTGACGTCGCCGGGGACTTTCACGGAAGCCTTGATCTCAAAGAGGTTGGTGCCGCCGGACTGGGTGGCCTTGGGGGCGATGTATTCCAGCGCAGCGTCAAAGGCAAGGTCCTTCAGGGCGCCCACGGTAATGCGTACAGGCAGGCCGATATGCAGCATGCCCACTTCCGTCTCGTCAATGTTGCCGTCGAAGATGAGGTCGTCCATGTTGGCCACGGTGGCAATGGTGGT
>DFLI01000123.1:2242-12038 GCA_002373715.1 Bacteroidales bacterium UBA3623 | reverse complement strand
CCGTCGTTGAAGGTGTTGGACATGGTGACGGAGTTACCAACCTTCACCGGCACATCCAGGATAAGGCCGGAGATGGTGGAACGGATGAGGGTGGTACTTCCGCTCTTGTTGGCCGATGAAACACCGTCCCTCACAATCTCCAGGGTCTCCTTGGCGATGGAGTGTTCCTCCTGGGCCTGCTTGAGGGCCTGGGCCACCTTCTCGAAGGATTCGGCGCTCACCAGCTGCTGGTCAAAGAGCTTCTTTTCACGGTCGTAGTTAACCTGGGCCTGCTTGAGATTCACCTCGCTCAGGCGCACGCGGCTCTGGGCCGATGACAGCTGGTTCATGTCCGGAATCACCTTGAGCTTGGCAATGATCTCATCCTTCTGGACGGTCTGGCCGGCTTCTTTGTACACTTCGGCCACAATGCCGTTGAGCTGGGGTTTCACGTTTACCTCGTTGCGGGGCTGGATTTTGCCTGTGACTACGGTGGACTTGGAGATGGTGTCCATGGCGGGCGTTAACTCCTCATACACAATCTCTTTGGGCTGGGACCGCTTGAACAGGTAGGCGAAGGTGCCCACAAAGACGGCGGCCACCAAAACAATCATCAGGATTCGGAAAAACTTTTTCATATAACTAACAACATTTTATTATTCATCTCTCATGGCGTCTACAGGCTTGATCTGCATGGCACGGGCGGCGGGCATCAGACCGGCCACCACGCCCAGCACGGCCAGCAGGGAAGCGGCCAGGATGGCCGTCCAGAAGGGCACCTGGAAGGGAGCCTTCAGGATTCCGTCCTCCGTCATGCCTAATTCTACGCCGTATAATATAAGTACGCTGAATACGATGGCCGAAAGACCCGCCAACAGCGTAAGGACAATACTTTCAGAAATAATCTGGGTCAGAATCTGCTGGGGGGTGGCGCCGATGGCGCGGCGGATACCAATCTCGGTGGTGCGTTCCTTCACGCTCACCATCATAATGTTGGATACGCCAATCACGCCGGCCAGCAAGGTTCCCAGGCCGATGAGCCAGATGAGGAAATTGATGCCTTTGAACAGGTTGTCCACGATGCCGAAGATGAGCTGCGTGTTCAGGAGGAAAATGGCCTGGTCGTCGGTAGGGTCTATGTAATGCCGGCGGGCAATCAGTTCCTGCACCCGCGGCATCACATCGCTCATAGTGATGCCCGGCTTGGCGGTGAAGCACAGCATGTGAACGGTATTACCCAGGTTGTAGGCCCTTCTGGCCTGGTTGATGGGAATGGTCACCGCATCGCTGGCGCGGCCGTTGATGCTGATGCTGTTGCCGTCTCTCCAGTCCACGCCTACAATGGTATAATAACTGCCGTCGATGCTGATGCGCTCACCCAGCGGGGAGCCTCCCTCCGGGAACAGTTCTTCGTAAACACGCCGGCCAATCACGCACACTTTCCGCTCCTGCAGGTTGTCTGCGTCGTTGAGCCATCGGCCATACATCATCTTGGGTGCCTCAATGTTGGCATAATCTGGCCGGGCGCCCTTTACCACGGCGCGGGAAGAAACGTACTCGTCCCGGGAAACGCTTTTGCCCCAGAGGCTCACGTTGGCGGTGACGGTTTCCAGTTCGGGGACCATGGCCTTGAGCCGGTCTACGTCTCCGTAGTCCAGATACCAGGTGCGGCCCTTTTCAAAGCCCTTGTAGGGTTTGGAAGTATTGTTGGCAAAGACAATGCAGGTGTTCTGGGCAAAGCCGGTGAAGTTTTGCACCAAGAGGTCCTTGAAACCCCGCCCGCCGCCGGTCAGAATCATGAGCATGAATACGCCCCAGAACACGCCAAATCCGGTGAGGAAGCTGCGGCTCTTGTTCCGCAGGAGGCTGTCCAGGATTTCCCGGAAAGTATCTGTATCAAACCACTTTTTCATTACTCGGCCCTCAATGCTTCAATGGGTTTAACACGAGCCGCTTTCCAGGCAGGGATGGCCCCGGCCAGAGTACCGGCGATAATGAGCAGCAGGGTGGCTTCCAGGGCCACGTCCAGCCCCACGTTGGGATTCACCAGCATCCGGATTTCTTCTCCTCCGATGTTGATGGCATCCTGGGCTACGGTCTTGTCCATAATCTGGCAGGCCATCATTCCCATGAACATGCCAATGTAGCCGAACACGGCGGTGATGCTGATACTTTCTGCAATGATGAGTTTGAGGATGGATCCGGGTTTGGCGCCAATGGCCTTGCGGATGCCGAACTCGTGCGTGCGCTCTTTCACGGTGATGAGCATGATGTTGCTCACGCCCACAATGCCGCTCACGAGGGTAAGGATACCCAGAATCCATAAGGCGGTGCGGATCATGCGGGAGGCCTTGTGCATTTCCAGGTTATCGGTGTAACCGTTGTTAATCCAGAGGCCGCGGTTGTCGTCGGGAGCAATATGGTGCCTGGCTTTGAGGCCGCCGGTATACTCTTTTTCAAAAGCCCGGTGCTCGGCCAGGGTTTCCGGCCCTTTTACGGTAAAGGAGATGGACTCAATCTTGTCGTTGGGGCTGTAGATTCCCTTATATGTAGAGTAGGGAATGGCGCACAGGCGGGTCATGTTGGATTCGTCGGTGCTGTAGATACCTACTACGCGGTAGGCCACATTTCCGGCGTTTACCCATTTTCCCACCAGCTTTTCCGGGTTCTTGGGAAGCAATTCCTTGGCCTGGGCCGAGCTGATCACAATGGATTTCCGTTTTTCGCGGATGTCGTCCGGATTCAGGAAGCGGCCCACGGACATCCTGATTTTTTCCTGCTCCTGGTAATCGGGCATGACGCCGCGGAGGGAACCGGAAACAGAGTTCCCGCTCAGGGAAAGCGTGGTACCGGTGAAGTCGGTGGCCAGGGATACATTTTCAATAGTGCCCTGCCAGCGGGGACCCTTTGTATAGAGAAGGTCTGCCTGGTCCAGCTGGATGTCGCGCCCTTCCTTGTAGCCCTGATAGGGCATGGAAGTGCGCCATCCTTCTACCGTGATGCTCTCAGAAATGAAATCCTGCATGTTTCCCATGAAGGAGTTCATGAGGCCGTTGCCGGCTCCCAGAAGCGCTATCAGCAGAAAGATGCCCCAGCTCACCGCAAAGCCCGTGAGGGCTGTACGGAGCTTGTTGTTCCTGAGGGAACTGGCAATCTCGTGGATAATCTCTATTCTCATTACTTCATAAGGGGACCGCCCCAGGCGTCATGATGGGCATTCTCTTCAATCTGGCCGATGATACCGTCCTTGATGTGGATGATTTTGTCGGTCTCGTTGGCTACGCCGCTCTCGTGGGTAACCACAATGATGGTAATGCCTTCTTCTTTGTTAAGTTGTTTCAGCAGCTGCATCACCTCTACGCTGGTTTTGGAATCCAGGGCGCCGGTGGGCTCATCGGCCAGGATAATCTGGGGATGGGTGATGAGGGCGCGGGCAATGGCTACACGCTGCTTCTGGCCGCCGGACATCTCGTTGGGGAAGTGGGAGGCCCACTGGGTGAGGCCCAACTTCTCCAGATATTCCATGGCCAGCTCGTGCCTGCGGCGGCGGGGAACGCCTTGGTAGTAGAGGGGGAGTTCTACGTTCTCCACGGCCGTTTTGAAGTTGATGAGATTGAAGCTTTGAAACACAAAGCCAATCATGCGGTTGCGATAATCGGCCGATTGTCTCTCGCTAAGGTCTTTGATGAGGGTGCCATCCAGGGTGTAGGTTCCGGTGTCGTAGTTGTCCAGGATACCCAGGATGTTCAGAAGGGTGGATTTTCCGGAGCCCGAGGCTCCCATGATGGAAACGAACTCTCCCCGCTCTATGCTCAGGTTTACTCCCTTGAGCACGTGCAGGGGCTGCCCGTTGTTGTAGGTTTTGTTAAGTTCTTTTAGTTCTATCAGCGCCATTCTTCTGCTGTATTAGTATGCTATTGCACTGCAAAGTTAAGACAGTTTTTTAATTCTGCAAAACTTTTTTCATTTTATAGACGGAAAACCGCCGGGGATGGTTGGAATTTTTAACAAAAAAGATGCCTTATGAAGAGTTGATATTGAAATTATTTGACTAATTTAGCAGCTCCAAAAGACAATAATAAGATTCAAAATATGTCTGAAACCGTTCAAAAAACTTTAAGAGACTCGGCCGCCATGCGTTGGACAGCGCTGCTTCTGCTGGCCCTGGGCATGTTCTGTGCCTATATTTTCATGGACATCCTGTCCCCCATCAAAGATCTGATGCAGGACACCCGCGGCTGGGACAGCGCCTCCTTCGGCCGCATGCAGGGAGCCGAAGTATTCCTGAACGTATACGTGTTCTTCCTCATCTTCGCCGGCATTATTCTGGACAAGATGGGCGTGCGCTTCACGGCCGTCCTCTCCGGCGCAGTGATGCTGGTAGGTGGTATCATCAAGTTCTATGCAGTGAGTGAGTCCTTCATGGGCACCGGCCTGGAGGCCTGGTTCAACACCCATCTGAACTGGAACGGAGACCTTCCTATTATAGGAGATATCCTGCCCTTCGCCGCCGGCATGCCCGCATCGGCCAAACTGGCCGCCTGCGGCTTCATGATTTTCGGCTGCGGCTGCGAAATGGCCGGCATTACGGTGAGCCGTGGTATTGTGAAGTGGTTCAAGGGCCGCGAAACCGCCTTGGCCATGGGTTCCGAAATGGCCCTGGCCCGTCTGGGTGTAGCCACCTGCATGATTTTCAGCCCCTTCTTCGCCAAACTGGGCGGCCATGTGAATGTGGCCAATTCCGTCAAGTTCGGCGTGGTACTCCTTTGCATTGCCCTCATCATGTTCATCGTGTATTTCTTCATGGACAAGAAGCTGGATGAGCAGACGGGTGAAGCCGAAGAGAAAGACGATCCCTTCAAGATTAGCGACCTGGGCAAGATTTTCACCAGCCTGGGCTTCTGGCTGGTAGCCCTTCTGTGCGTGCTGTATTATTCCGCCATCTTCCCGTTCCAGAAGTATGCCGTGAACATGCTGCAGTGCAACCTTACGCTCAATCCCGCAGAGGCCGGTTCCTACTGGGCCGGTGAGTCGGTTACCATTGTACAGTATATCATTATGCTGGTAGTGGCCATTTGCTCCTTTGCCAGCAACTTCTCCAAGAATAAAGGCGCAAAGACGGGCCTGATGGCCGTGGCTGTGGTTGCCCTCATTGTCTATTGCTACATGGGTTACATGCGCGGTACGGCAGAAACCATCTTCGCCGTGTTCCCGCTGCTGGCCGTAGCCATCACCCCCATCCTGGGCAACTATGTAGACCATAAGGGTAAAGCCGCAACCATGCTCATGCTGGGCTCTGTGTTGCTGGTAGTTTGCCACCTCACCTTTGCCTTCATCCTGCCTGCCTTCAAGGGTAACGCCGTTGGCGGCACCGTAGTGGCTTATCTCACCATCCTGGTGCTGGGCGCCAGCTTCTCGCTGGTTCCCGCCGCCCTCTGGCCCTCCGTTCCCAAGCTGGTGGACGAGAAGATTATCGGATCGGCCTATGCCGCCATCTTCTGGATTCAGAACATTGGCCTGGGTCTGTTCCCCGCCCTTATCGGCAAGGTGCTTGTGAACACCAATCCCGAAGGCACCGCCGCCCATGAGCTGGATTACACCTGGGCCCTGGTGATGCTGGCCGCCCTGGGCATTGCCGCCCTTCTCATTTCCGTATACCTGCGGGTGGTGGACAAGAAGAAAGGCTATGGACTGGAGCAGCCCAATATTGTAGAGTCTGAAAGAGCCATTGAGGCAGAAGTAACAGCCGCAGAAGAGTAATGGCATCCTCCACCGTACAGAAATTTTACCGCTCCGCCTCCTGGATAGTGCTGGCCTGTCTGGTAGTGCCGATGTTCGCATCGTACTACTTCGACGACATGTTCTCCAGCATCTCCTACCTGTTTGAGAATCCCTCTCTCACAGAACTGGGCTGGGATGCGGCCGGGTACGGGCTCTATGCCAGCGGCTACAGCGTCCTGTGCGTATTTGGCGGTCTGGTGATAGGCGGCCTCCTGCTGGACAAGTGGGGAGTGCGCTTCTCCGGCTCCATCTTCGTGCTCATGATGGCCGGAGGCGCAGGGATGGTGCTTTGGGCCCTGCTCAGCGGAGGCCCCTCCTCCCTTACCCTGGCCTACGTGGGCGTCATGTTCTTTGGCCTGGGCAGTGAAATTGCCGGAACGGCCGTCACGCGAAGCATCGCCCGCTGGTTCAAGGGAGGGCCGATGGCCTTCGCCATGGGCGTGCAGCTGGCCATCGCCCGCTTGGGTACCGCCTTCGCGCTGGTGCTTTCCCCCAGGCTGGTGCAGCAGCAGGCAGGGCACGTTTATACCCTGGCCGAAACGGCGCGTCCCGCCGTGGTGGGCATGGGCCTGATGGCCCTGGGCCTCATCCTCTGGGCTGTTTTCGTGGCCCTGGACGCATCGGCCGGTAAAGCCCGTCGAGAAGAGGTGGATCCGCTCAAGGAGCATACCCCCTCCAGCGCTTCCGACCCTGCCGGCGCCCCGGACGACGAATTCCGTTTCTCCGATCTTTTCAAAGTGCTGCGCAACCCCAATTTCTGGCTGCTGGGCCTGCTGTGCGTGCTTTTCTACAGCAGTGTGATTGCCTTCAAGAAATTTGCGGGCGCCATCCTCATACCTCGCTTTGACATTCCTGCCCAGACGGCCGGCTGGATGATTTCCATGCTGCCCTTCTCTACGGTGGTGTTTGCTCCGCTGTTCGGCATCCTGGTGGACAAAGTGGGCAAGGGAACCCGCTGGATGATGATTGGTGCCATCCTGGCCCTGGTTGCCCATGCTCTGCTGGCCTTTGCCCCGGCCGGCGTTCCGTTCTGGGGATATCTGGCCATGATTTTCCTGGGCTTCGGTTACTCCCTGGTCCCGGCGGCCCTGTGGCCCTCCGTGCCCAAGATTGTGCCGGACAAGGTGCTGGGTACCACTTTCGCCCTCATCAACTGGGTGCAGAACCTGGGGCTGCTCAGCTTCAAGTGGCTCTCCGGCGTTATTCTGGGAACCGGCCCCGAAGGTCCTGTACACGTGGAAATCATGTTCAGCGCCCTGTGCGTGCTGGCTGTTGTGGTGGCTGTCCTGTTCTGCCAGATATCGGCCCGCCACCCGGAACTACAGCTGGATAAGGCCAATAGCTAAAAAATGATTATCTTTGTACGCTATGTACGAGATATTGGACCAGATCAATTCCCCGGAAGACCTCCGAAAGCTGACCGCAGAGCAGCTCAAACAGCTGTGCAGTGAGCTCCGTTCGTACATTCTGGAGTGCTGCGCGGTGAACCCCGGTCACGTGGGGTCCAGCCTGGGGGCAGTGGAACTGATAGTCGCCCTACATTATATATATAATACGCCCGAGGACAAGATTGTGTTCGACGTGGGCCACCAGGCCTATGCCCACAAAATTCTTACGGGCCGAAGGGAAGCTTTCCGGAAGAACCGCACCCTGGAGGGAATCAGCGGCTTTCCCAAGCGGGATGAGAGTCCCTACGACGCCTTTGGCGCCGGACATGCCTCTACGTCCATATCGGCCGCCCTGGGCTTTGCCGAAGCGGCCCGCCTGCAGGGAACGGAGAACCGTTCGGTGGCCATCATCGGAGACGGTGCCCTCACCGGAGGCCTGGCCTGGGAAGGCCTGAACAATGCCGGCTCCTCCAAGGCCGATATCCTCGTCATCCTGAACGACAACAATATCTCCATCGACAAAAACATCGGTGGACTGCATGAATATCTGCTCAACCTCACCACCCATCCCTTCTACAATCGCCTTAAGAATAAGGTATGGAACTCCATGGGAGACGGTAAGGCCAGAGACTGGGTGCAGAAGCGGGTCATAGACACCAAGTCCAACCTGGTGCGCGGCAGCGGCGGCGCCCTGTTCGAGTCGCTGGGCTTCCGCTATTTCGGCCCCATAGACGGAAACGATTTGGAGCAGCTCATGTACACGCTGGAGCGCCTTCGCAACCTGCACGGGCCGCGCCTGCTGCACATCCACACCCGCAAGGGCGCCGGCTATGCTCCCGCAGAGGCCAATCCCACCGTTTGGCACGCCCCGGGCCGGTATAATCCCGAAACGGGAGAACGTATCAGGTCTGAATACAAGGCAGACCGTTACCAGGACGTATTTGGAGAGGTACTGGTAGAACTGGCCAAGATGGATCCCAAAGTGGTGGGCGTTACGCCTGCCATGGCCACGGGCTGTAGCATGAACCTGCTGGAAAAGGCCGTGCCGGAGCGTTTCTTCGACGTAGGAATTGAAGAGGAACATGCCGTTACTTTCTCGGCCGGTCTGGCCGCCGCCGGCATGAAGCCTTATTGCAATATTTATTCATCCTTCTCGCAGCGGGCCTACGACTGTATTATCCACGACGTGGCTCTGCAGCACCTGCCGGTGGTCCTGTGCTTCGACCGCGCGGGCCTGGTAGGGGAGGACGGTCCCACCCACCACGGCTGCTTCGACCTGGCGGCTTACCGCAGCATTCCGGACGTGACCATATCGGCCCCCCGCAATGAGATTGAGCTCAAACGGCTCATGTACACGGGCCTGTCGGTCAGCGGAGGGCCGCTCATTATCCGCTACCCTCGCGGGTTGGGAGAGGGAGAAGCTTGGCGCGAGGCACCCTATCAGGAACTTCCGATAGGCAAGGGAGAGAAACTGCTGGACGGCAAGGGTGTTGCCATCCTGGGAATAGGCCCGGTGGTGAACCGCGCCCTGGAAGCCGCTCTCAGGCACAAGGAGGAGTTCAAGAAAGCCCCCGCCGTATACGATATGCGTTTCCTCAAGCCCATAGATACGGAGATTCTGGAGGAAGCCGGCCGCTTCAAGGCCATCATCACCGTAGAGGACGGTGCCCTCAAGGGCGGGCTGTTCGGCGCAGTAAGTGAGTACTTTGCAGGCCGGGCCGATGCCCCCGTCATCAAGGGTGTGGGCATTCCGGACCGCTACATGCCCCAGGACACCCAGAAGGCCCAGCGGGCCTCCTGCGGCATGGACGCAGAGTCCCTTCTGGAGCTCATCACGGAGATGTTGAAAAATATGTGAAAAAGTTTGGTGGATTCAAAAAAAGTATCTACCTTTGCAGTCCTTTCAGCGATGAAGGATTCGTGAGCGCCGATATAGCTCAGTTGGCCAGAGCACGTGATTTGTAATCTCGGGGTCGTGGGTTCGAATCCCTCTATCGGCTCGAAAGAGCTTTGAAATACTGAAAAAAGCCAATGGGAGGTTCGCATAGTGGCAATTGCGGCGGACTGTAAATCCGCTCCCTCAGGGTTCGGTGGTTCGAGTCCACCACCTCCCACAAATCTTCGTGGTTGGATCGAAGGGATTCAGGCGGAGTTTTTGTGCAAGCCGAGAGAAAAGTAAAACTTGTTTTCTTTTCCGAGGCGCCGCCAAAAAACCCGATTTTTTCGAAGAAAAAAGCGGAAGTAGCTCAGTTGGTAGAGCATCAGCCTTCCAAGCTGAGGGTCGCGAGTTCGAACCTCGTTTTCCGCTCCAGAAATATATTAAGCCGGTGTAGCTCAGGGGTAGAGCGCATCCTTGGTAAGGATGAGGTCATGAGTTCAATTCCCATCACCGGCTCTTTTTTTGGGTTTAGGCCCTTTTAAACGCAACAATTGTTTAAACAATAATAAAACTATGGCAAAAGAAACATTCCAGAGAACCAAACCGCATGTCAACATCGGTACCATCGGCCACGTTGACCACGGTAAGACCACCCTCACCGCCGCCATCACCAAGGTACTCGCAGAGCGTGTATCCGGTAACGCCGACAAGGTGAAGTCCTTCGACCAGATCGACAACGCCCCGGAAGAGAAAGAGCGCGGTATCACCA
>DFLI01000123.1:1296-2116 GCA_002373715.1 Bacteroidales bacterium UBA3623 | reverse complement strand
GACTATGTGAAGAACATGGTTACCGGTGCTGCCCAGATGGACGGTGCTATCCTCGTGGTGGCTGCCACCGACGGTCCCATGCCTCAGACCCGTGAGCACATCCTGCTCGCCCGTCAGGTTAATGTGCCCAAGATCCTCGTATTCATGAACAAGGTTGACCTTGTGGACGACGAAGAAATGCTCGACCTCGTAGAGATGGAAATCCGCGACCTCCTCGCTTTCTACAAGTTCGATGAGGACTGCCCCATCATCCGTGGCTCCGCTCTTGGTGCCCTGAACGGTGAGAAGAAATGGGAAGACAAGGTTATGGAGCTCATGAACGCTGTTGATGAGTACATCCCGCTGCCTGAGCGTCTGGTTGACAAGGACTTCCTGATGCCTATCGAGGACATCTTCTCCATCACTGGCCGTGGTACTGTTGTTACCGGTCGTATCGAGTCCGGTACCATCCACGTGAACGATCCCGTTGAGCTCGTTGGCTTCGGTGATGAACCCCGTCAGTCCGTTGTTACCGGTGTGGAAATGTTCCGCAAGCTCCTCCCTCAGGGTGAGGCCGGTGATAATGTAGGTCTGCTCCTCCGTGGTGTTGACAAGAAGGAAGTGAAGCGTGGTGAGGTTGTTGCCAAGCCCAAGTCCATCACTCCTCACACCGAGTTCAAGGCTCAGATCTATGTGCTGAAGAAAGAAGAAGGTGGTCGTCACACTCCTTTCCACAATCACTATCGTCCTCAGTTCTTCATCCGCACCCTGGATGTGACTGGTGAAATCCAGCTCCCTGAAGGTGTCGAGATGGTGATGCCTGGCGATAACGTGGAAATCA
>DFLI01000123.1:0-1233 GCA_002373715.1 Bacteroidales bacterium UBA3623 | reverse complement strand
AAATCACCGTTAAGCTCATCACTCCGGTTGCTATGAACAACGGTCTGCAGTTCGCTATCCGCGAAGGTGGCCGTACCGTAGGCGCTGGCCAGGTGATCGGCATTATCGAGTAATTCTCGAGCCATTTACAATAAGTGAGAGTTCAGACGTGGGCTCTCACTTCCCACAGGGGAATAGAACAAGGGTAGTTCAGCGGTCTCCAAAACCGTCGATGTGGGTTCGAATCCTGCTTCCCCTGCCAAGAATATCAAAGGTTACGATTTGGTAAATGTTTAACGTTAGGCGAAGGATTTCCCGCTTCCAATTTTTCCCTCGCCCATTGTAAGCAAAGATGAGAAAGTTCATTAACTATCTGAAAGAGTGCGCTCAGGAGCTCACGAAAAAGGTGACGTGGCCCACTTGGGAGAAGCTGCAGAGTTCTGCATTGCTTGTCCTGGTTGCTACGGTCATCCTCGCCGTCGTGCTTTTCGTGATCGACTTTGCTTTCCAGCACCTGATGGAATTTATTTACGCTCTGTAACTGATTAGTACACCTTATGGCTGACAAGAAATGGTACGTGCTTCGTACCGCGGGAACCAAAGAAAAGAAAGCCGCCGAATACCTGGTCAAGGAAATTGAGAGACACCCGGATCTGCAAGCAGTTGTGGATCAGGTTCTTGTGCCTGTCAAGAAAGAGATTGTGACCAAGAATGGCAAACGCAAGGAAGTGGAACGCCTGCTCTTCCCCGGTTATGTCCTGATTCATGCAGAACTGAACCCGGACCTTGAGTATGTGATCCGCAACGGTATTCCCGGCATGTCCGGTTTCCTCACGGAGAAGACCGGCAACGGTCCCACTGAACGTGTACCTGTCCCCATCCGCGACGAGGAGGCCCAGCGCATCCTCGGCGTCCAGGATGAAAACGCCGTCAGCGCCGCAGAGACGGAGGTGAACTTCACCGTAGGCGAAAGCGTCCGCATCACGGACGGCCCGTTCAGCGGTTTCAGCGGCACGGTGGAAGAGATTCTTCAGGAAAGAAGCAAACTCAAGGTAGTGGTTGTGATCTTTGGAAGGAAGACCCTTCTGGAACTCAGCTTTACACAAGTAACTAAAGAGTAGAATAAACTATGGCAAAAGAAGTTACCGGATTCATTAAGCTCCAGATCAAAGGCGGAGCAGCGAATCCTGCGCCCCCGGTGGGACCGGCTCTCGGTTCCAAGGGCCTGAACATCATGGACTTCTGCAAGCAGTT
>DFLI01000071.1 GCA_002373715.1 Bacteroidales bacterium UBA3623 | reverse complement strand
GGTTCAGCTTGTAGCGCTTGAAGAAGACGGACGGGTTCTCTCCGGTGAGACCCTTTACCTTGTAGTAGAACTTGGTGCGGGAAATCTTCATCATTTCCGTAATCTGCACAATATCCAGGTCTGCATTGGCCAGTTCCTTTTCCATGAGTTCGTACAGTTCCTTCATGAAGGCGGCGTCACGAGGGGACAGGGCCTCGGGGGCAATGTCTTCCGTGGAGGTGGCGCTTCCTAACTGACGGTGCAGCTTTTCACGGTTCTCCAGCAGGGACTTGATGAGGGCCATGAGGTAGGCAGGCTGGAAGGGCTTGGTGACGTAGGCATCGGCGCCCTTGTCCAGGCCTTCCACCTGGCTTTCCACGGCCACCTTTGCGGTAACCAGCACCACGGGGACATGACTGAGCTGGAGGTCTGCCTTGATGCGGCGGCACACCTCGTAGCCGTCCATGCCGGGCATGACCACATCGGAGATGATGAGGTCGGGGGCGTCTTCCGCCATTCCCTTGAGGGCGCTTTCGCCGTCATAATAAAGGCTGACCTTGTAGTGCGGCTTGAGCATGACCTTGAGGTAGTTGGCAATATCTATGTCGTCATCAATGACCACCACGTGCTTCTTGTTCTCCTCTTCTTCCTGATTGTCTTCCACGATGTTCTGGGCCAGGTCATGGGTCTGGAGGAGGGGAGCCTGGCTCACGCGCTCGTCTTCCGTGTAAGAGCTTTCGCTCACGGGCAGGCACATGGAGAAGAGGGCACCGCCTTCCGGACGGTTCCAGGCGCGGATATAACCGTGATGCAGGGTGCAGAGCGCACGGGCATAATACAGGCCGATACCCGAGCCTGTGGTCTGTTTGCCGGCTTCGGCCTGGTAATAGCGTTCGAAAATCTTCTCCAGCTGGTCTTCGGCTATGCCGGGACCGCTGTCGGCTACGCTGATGCAGGCGTATTGGGTGTCTGTATCGGCCGGGGTAAGCGGGAAACGGCGGAGGGCTTCGGCCCGGCTGAGGACGTCAAAGGACAGGGAGACTTTTCCGCCTGAAGGGGTGAACTTGAGGGCGTTGGACAGGAGGTTCATCACCATCTTTTGCACTTTGTCGGCATCCACCCACATGGTGAAGGGGTCTTCCAGACCGTAGGTGATGAGGTCTATGCCCTTGGATTTGGCGTTGAAGCCAAAGAGTTCGGCCGTGTCCTTGAGGGGCTGGACAATATCCATCTGAGCCACCTTCATCTGCAGCTTGCTGTTGCCAATGCGGTTGAAATCCAGCAACTGGTTCACCAGAGATAGCAACCAGGTGGCATTGCGGCGGATGATGTCGATGAGCTTCTTGTCCTGGCCCTGAATGGCCTCGGAATCCGAAAGCTGCTGGGCGGGCCCGGCAATCATGGTAAGCGGGGTGCGGAACTCGTGGGCCACGTTGGCAAAGTAGTTCTGCTGGATCTTGTTGAGTTCCTTTTCGGCCTTTTCGGCTTCTTCGGCCTTTTCCCTTTCACGGCGCACCTGCCAGATGCGGCGGGCGGCTTCCCTGCGGACGCGGCGGATGTGCCGGACGAAGGTAAAGGCTACGGCCAGCAGGAAGAGGCCTAGCAGACACCAGACCAGGATGGCCCAGCCGCTGCGGTACCAGGGCGGCAGTACGTGGATGTTGAGGAAGTCCTCGGTGGGGGTAATGCTCTGACTGGAATTGGTTATGAGCACACGGAATTTGTACTTGCCGGGAGGCAGGTTGGAGAAGTATGCGCTGTGCTGGGTGTTGATGCGGATCCAGTCCTTGTCAAGGCCTTCCAGTTTGTAGGCGTAGCGCACCTGGTCGAAGTCGCTGTACTCGAGGGCGCAGAACGTGATGCTGAAGGCATTGTGGTTGTTCCGGATGGTAATGACCGGCTTGGCGGCCAGGATTTTGTCAATGGGCCCGCCTTCGCAGGGCTGGACCATCTGGTTGTGGATGGTCAGGTATTCGAAGGCCAGCGGGACGGAGCGTTTGGCGGGAGCATCCAGGGGATGGAACCACGTCAGGCCATGGGTGCCGCCAAATACCAGCGTGCCGTCCGGCAGGATGCAGGAGGCACGGTCCGAGTATTGGTCTCCTCCGGTTCCGTCTTCCTTCATGAAATGGCGGAAGCGGCCGTTGGTACGGTCATATTTGGACAGACCGTTCATGGTAGAGACCCATATATTGCCCTGGAGGTCTTCCTCAATGGAGGTGACATCCAGGCAGGGAAGGCCTTCCACTGCATGCTTGTGGGCAGTCTGGTGGTCGTTTTTGATGATGCCGTTGGTGATGGTCCCCAGCCAGATGTCTCCGGTGCTGTCCTTGAACAGTTTGTTGGGAATAAGCACGGAACGGCGAACGGCGTCTTTGTATTCCTCCTCGGTGATGGGGATGTCCCTGACATCCAAGGTGTAGGTGTTGACCTCCTTGGGCAGGCTGTTGAAGCAGGCCACAATGAGTCGGCCGGGTTCTTTCATCACGAGGTCGGAAACATAGGTCCACTGGTCCGAAAGGCTGATATACTTGGTTTCCCGGGTATTCTTGTTGTAACGGATAAGGTTCTGGTTGTAGCATCCCAGCCAGATGTAGCCCTGGTCGTCCTGGGTGATGGCCATGGGGGAGTAGGCGAAGAGGGTGTCTTCGGTTACCAGCTGTTTTCCGTTCCAGCGGCAGCGGAGGACGCGCATTTTTTCCGAGAAAACCAGCCAGAGGTCCCCGTCCGTGTCGCATAGGATGCGGCTGACGCGGATGTATCCCAGGCTGCTGTCGTGGATGTAGGGTTCCAGCGGAATCTGTTCCAGTTTGCGGCTCTCCAGATCGTAGCGCCAGAGGCCGTCCATGAGGGTGCTGATCCAGAGATTGCCCTTGCTGTCGGGGCACAGCGCGATAACGGTTTTGTCTTCGAATTCCTTGACCAGCGGCTTGTTGCTGCTGAACAGGTTTTTGGTATGGTAGGAAACGCTGTAACCTTTGTCGGTGGTACCCATCCAGAGGTTTTCCCGGCTGTCGAGGAAGAGGGTACGGATTTCTGCGTCGGGAATGTTGTACGGGAAATCGTCATCGGCTTGGAAGACCACGCGGTCCAGATTCTTCTGATAGAGGAAAAAGCCATGGCCGATGGTGCCCAGCAGCATATTGCCGGAGTCCAGGGCATACAGTTGGTCGATATCTCCTCCCATCAGGCGCTTTTCGGCCTGGATGGAAGAGGGGAGGGGTTGCCAGGTGGCGTCTTCGGCCCTTAACACGCCCAGACTGCCCATTCCGGACAGCCAGATGGTGCCGTCTTTGGCGTCTGCTATGTGGTAGGCCTGAAAGGGGATACGGGTGGTGCTCAGGAGAGAATAGTCCTCTGCGTTGTAACAGTTGAGGGCCCAGCCGCCGGCGGTGATAACCCAGAGGCGGTCCTGGGCATCCAGGCAAACGGATTGTGCCCCGAAGGCGTTCATGCCCCGGATGGCCGGGCGGATGACGTTCTCACTTTCAATATAGGTAAGGAGATTGTTGCCGTTGGAGAAGAGCAGTTTTCCGCTGCTGGTTTCCAGGATATGGTTGAGGTTGATGTTGGCGTCTTCGATGGGAACTCGCACAAAGACTCCCTGCTGCGTGGAGACGGCAGCTCCGCCTACGGCCGTTACCCATACGGCGCCGTTGGTGGCGGGATGGAGGGCGTAGATCTGGTTGTCCGGCAGGCCCAGGGTATCGTCCGTGCAGAAGAATTGGATGAATTCCTGGCCGTCAAAGCAGTTGAGGCCGCGCTGGGTGCCCATCCAGATGAGGCCACCGGCATCTTCCGTAATGCAGTTGACGCGTTGGTTGGACAGGCGGTTGGACACTTGAATGCTGCCTTCTTCCGGTACGGGGACTTCTCCTCCGTTATAATGGCAGGCGCTAAGGGCAAGAAAGCCCAGCGCCAGGGCTGTCAGTTTTCGTTTCATAGGGCAAATATAACTATTTTGAACAGTTGAAAAAACATTTGAAAATGCGAAAAAGCTTGTATGTTTCGTTTTTTTGAACTTTGTGCTGTGAAATAACCCACACATTATGACACCGAACCTAAGACCAACCCTTCTGTTACTTGCCTCCCTGGCCGTCTTGGTTTCCTGCGGGAATTCCCCCCGCAACGGGAAAGTGGAGTACATGTCCAGCCTGGAGACATCGGCCAAAATGAGCACGGTTACCATTGCCTCCGGCCCCATCGCCGGCTATATAGACAACGGCGTGTATATATATAAAGGTATTCCTTATGGAAAGGCCGATAGGTTTATGCCCCCGGTGGACCCGGAGCCCTGGAAAGAAGTGCGCGCCAGCCGTTCCTACGGCCCGGTGAGCCCCCATGGCCCCCGTGCCGGCTGGTGGGACGACAACCAGGCTTTCACCATGCACTGGGACGACGGCTACGCGGACGAAGACTGCCTGCGCCTGAATGTGTGGACCACCCAGATTAAGGCAGGAGGAAAGATGCCCGTGATGGTATGGCTGCACGGCGGCGGCTTCTCCGAAGGCTCCAGCCAGGAGCAGATTGGCTACGACGGCACCAACCTGGCCCGTGACCACGGCGTGGTGGTGGTCTCCCTGAACCACCGGCTCAACACCCTGGGCTTCCTGGATCTGAGCGGCTACGGTGAAAAATACGCTCACAGCGGTAATGTGGGCATGATGGATATTGTGAAGGCCCTGGAGTGGGTGAAAAACAATATTGAAGTATTCGGAGGAGATCCTTCCAACGTTACCATCTTTGGCCAGAGCGGCGGTGGTGGCAAGGTTAGCACCCTAATGGCCATGCCTTCTGCCAAGGGCCTGTTTCACAAGGCTATTGTGCAGAGCGGCTCCATCACCAACCTGATGGACCGCAAGTATTCCCGCCGCATTGGCGCCGCCACGGTGGCCAATCTGGGTATTTCGCCCGCCAAGGTGGACGATATTGCCACGGTTCCCTATGAGGCCTTGTTGGCTGCTTATCGCAAGGCTGTGCAGCAGGTGACGGAGGAAGCCCGTCAGGACGGCGCCTTCCCCACCAATATCCTTGATCAGATCATTTATGGCCAGCTGCCCGTGGTGGACGGCGAAATCATTCCCGCCCAGCCTTCCTCGCCGGAGGCCCTGGCTCTTTCCAAGGATGTGCCCACCATTATCGGCACGGTATATCATGAATTCACCAGAGACCAGGAAGATCCTATTTTCAAGCCCCTGGCCCTTAAGCAGGCAGCCGAAAGAACCGCTGCCGGCTGCGCCCCCGTGTACATGTACCAGTTCACCTGGGAGAGCCCGGTGCTGGACGGCGCCCTGGGCAGCACCCACTGCATAGAGATTCCCTTTGTGTTTGACAACGTGCTGCTGCACCGCACCTTCACCGGCGGGGCCGATGATGCCGTAGAGCTGGGTCATCGAGTAAGTACCCTCTGGGCGTCCTTCGCTAAAACGGGCCGTCCGGCCGCAGGCGGCATGCCCGTCTGGCTGGCCTATCCCAAAACCATGATTCTGAATATTCAATCTGAATTGAAATAATGAAGCGTCTCTTCTTAACCTTACTGCTTGTTCCGGCCCTGGTAGCCTGTGGCAACAAAGAACCTATTCCTGAAAAAGAAACTATTCCTGCCGGTAAAGTGCTCACCGGAAGTATTCAGAGCACTTACATGGGCCAAAGTATGAATTATTCCGTGTGGCTGCCGGGTAATTACGATGAAAGCAAGAGCTATCCGTTCCTGTATTTGCTGCACGGGGCAGGGGATGATCACCTGTCATGGAACAGCAAGGGCGCTGCCAATAAAATGGCCGATAAGTATATGAACGAGGACGGCGTTCCCATGATTATCATTATGCCGGATGCTCAGCTCACTTTCTACGTGGGCGCCTTTGAAGAGTATATGCACAAAGAACTGATGCCGGCCGTTGAGGAGAAGTATCATTTCAATGGCAAACGTGCCGTGGCCGGCCTGTCCATGGGCGGCTACGGTACTTTGTATAACGTGCTCAAATATCCCCAGAAGTTTACATACGGTTATGCCATGAGCCCTGCTACGGATGCTAACGGCTCCGTGGCTTTAATTAAAGAACAACCCAGTACTTCTGTTTTCCCTCCTATTACCATTGAAAGCGGAACTACCGATTGGACCATTCCCATTGCCGGAGTACGGGAGTACGTGGCGGTTTTGAAGGAGAATGGCATAGACTGTACGTTCATAGAACGCTCCGGCGGACATGACTGGGGCTTTTGGCCGGCATGCCTCAAAAAGGCTCTGGTGGCCGTTGGAAAGACATTTTAACAGCATTTGTCAGTATAGAAAAACAATTGAACAAGCGAGAATATCATTGCAATTAATTCCTTTTACATTTGCATTGATTAATAGCGACACTTAATAACCAACCTAATAAAATCTAATGAAACGCATTCTTTCTACTCTCGCAATCTGCCTGGCAGTGGCCGGCAGCCTGCAGGCACAAGAACTGGCCAACTTCTCTTTTGGCCGTGGCATGAAACCCATCGTTTCCCCCGAAATTCAGAACGACAGCGTAACCTTCCGTCTGAAGGCAGACTACGCCACCGTTGTGAAGCTCAGTGGTTCCTGGATGCCCAACCCCTGGGGCGGCACCATCGACATGTTCCGCGGCGAAAACAATGTCTGGTCTGTGAAGATTCCGCTCCCGGAGCCGGAAATCTACACCTACAACTTCGTAGTAGACGGCGTTGCTGTTAACGACCCTCAGAACATCCTGGTTCAGCGTGACGGCACCCGTTTCCTCCCCATGCTCATCGTCCCCGGAGAACGCACGGAGAATTACGGCGAAGCCAAGCAGCACGGCACCGTGAGCCACCCTTGGTATCACAGTGACGTTCTCGGTATGGACCGTCGTCTCACCGTTTACACTCCCTACGGTTACGAGAACAATCCCAAGAAGAAGTACCCCGTTCTTTACCTCCTGCACGGCGCCGGTGGAGATGAGGAAGCCTGGACGTCCATGGGCCGCGCTGCCCAGATCCTGGACAACCTCATTGAGAAGGGCCTTGCAGAGCCTATGATTGTGGTTATGCCCAACGGTAACGCCAACCAGGCTGCTGCCCGCACCCTCGGTATTCCTGAGAAGCAGATGCAGATGCGCTGGGACCGCGAAGCTATGGCTCAGATGAGCGAGGCAGAGCGCAACAAGCTCATGAACGGTTATGTGATCAGCCTCTGCACGGAAATCGTTCCCTTCATTGAGAAGAACTTCCGCGCTATTGCAAAGCCCTCTTCCCGCGCTATTGCCGGTTTGTCCATGGGCGGCGGTCACACCATTTCCGCTTCCATCCTCTATCCGGAACTGTTCGACTACATTTGCCCCCTGTCTGCCGCCGGTAGCGCTACCCCCGAGCAGATTGCAACCCTCAAGAAGGCTGGCGTAAAGCTGTACTTCCTGGCTTGCGGCAACACGGACTTCCTGTTCCAGGGTGCAGAGGATATGCACAAGAAGCTCAACGAGCAGGGCTTGGACCACATCTACTTCGTGTCCGAGGGCGGTCACGTATGGGCCAACTGGCGTCTGTACCTGAACACCTTCGCCCAGAAACTCTTCAAGTAGGAACTTATTACTACCTATTAATTAATAAATCTTAAGTATGAGAACCAACAACTTCCTCAAGCGGCTTGTAGCCCTGGGTCTGGGACTTGTCCTGGGCGCCTCGGTTCTTTCCGCCCAAAACCTCACGGTGAAGGGAACCGTTCTCGATGCTAATAAGGAGCCCGTTATTGGTGCTGGCGTTATGCAGGTCGGCACCACTAACGGCGCTGCTTGTGACATCGACGGTAAGTTCACTATCACTGTCCCCGCAGGTGCAGAACTGGAGATTACCGCTATCGGTTATGAAACTCTCCGGGTAAAAGCCAATTCCTCTACTTTAAACATCACCCTCCAGGAAGAATCCACTGAACTGGAGGAAACTGTAGTGGTGGGTTATGGTACCCAGAAGAAGGCTTCCCTCACCAGCTCCATTACCAACATCCAGGCAGAGGACATTACCTCCACCAAGCAGAGCGACCTCGTGTCCTCTCTGCAGGGTAAGGTTCCCGGCCTGCAGATCCGTCAGAACTCCGGTGCTGTGGGTTGGTTCGACCAGGACATCAGCATCCGTGGTTTCGGAGCTCCCCTCGTGATCATCGACGGTGTTGCCCGTCAGTCCAAGAGCCGTCAATACTGGGGCTGGGTGCAGAACAACGAGTCCTCCAGCGCTGCTCTCGCAGAACTGAACCCGGATGATATCGAGTCCATCACCGTGCTGAAGGATGCTTCCGCTTCCATCTACGGTCTGGGTGCCCAGAATGGTGTTATCCTCGTGACCACCAAGAAGGGCCAGATTGGCAAGCCCACTGTGAACTATTCCAACACCCTTACCTTCGGTGTTCCTACCGCCCTTCCCAAGGAAGTAGATATTGCTACTTATATGGAAGTCTACAACGAGATGACTCGTAACAACTACCTCAACCCTTCCGTTACATACTCTGACGAGGAAATCGCCAAGTATCGCAATCACGAGCCCGGTTATGAGAACTTCTCCTGGTGGGATGCCATCTTCAAGAAGTACACCTTCTCTCACGTTCACAATGTATCCCTGCGTGGTGGTAACCAGCAGACCACTTACTACCTGAGCGCCAACTACACCAACCAGGACGCTATCTATCGCGCCAACACCGGTGACTACAACCGCGTCGGTTTCACTGCTAACTTCTCCACGAAGATTACCCCCAACCTCACCGCTTCCTTCCAGAGCGCCATCAACGTGACCACTCAGGAAATGCCTCCGGCAAATACTACGCAGAACGCTATGTATTATGCTCTCCTGACTCCTCGTATGGTTCACGCCACCACCCGTGACAACCCCAACCACTATTCTTCCAACGTGGCTGAGAACCGTAACGCCGTGGCTCTGATGGAGTCTTCCGTGGCCGGTTCCATGAAGGATAACGACGTTTCCTTCCGCAATAACCTGGATGTGAAGTATGAGGCTCCTTTCCTGAAGGGACTCGTCCTCACCGCTTCCGGTGCTTATGACGTGGTTGAGCGTAAGAACAGCTCTCTTACCAGACACTTCCCTCTGTACGACTACGAATCTGATATCCTGGCTGCCTACAACCCTGATAAGAACCAGTATTCCGAAAACTGGAACACTTATACCAGGTATTATGGCCGTCTCCAGGCTAACTACAATACCACCATCGCCCGCAGCCACCACCTGGGTGCTACGCTGGCCGCTGAAGCCAATCTGAGCAAGATCCGCAGCATTTCCGCCAGCCGCGAATATGGTGACTTCTATACCCACGACATCATCAACCAGGGTACGCAGGATACGCAGACCAACGGCGGTTCCCGTTCTTCCCGTGCTACTGCGGGTTATGTAGGCCGTATCAACTATGACTATCAGGGCAAGTACCTGGTGGAAGTCATGGCCCGTTACGACGGTACCTACCTCTATGCTCCCGGTCATCGTTGGGGCTTCTTCCCGTCCTACTCTCTGGGTTGGCGTCTGTCTGAAGAAAAATTCTTCAAGGCTATCCTCCCTCAGATCAACAACCTCAAGTTCCGTTGGTCCGACGGTATGACCGGTTACTCCCAGGGCAATCCTTACGACTACCTGGTAGGTTTCAGCACCAACGGAAGCACTGTGTTCAATGACGGTGCCGCTATCACCGGTTATGCCAACCACAGCCCGGCACAGACCATTATCTCCTGGGCCAAGGTTCGCATGATGGACTTCGGTTTCGACTTTGAAGTATGGCGCGGTCTCCTCGGTGGTACCGTGGACTGGTTCTGGAGAAACACCTCCGGCATCGCCGCTGCCTCCACCGCCACCGTTCCTGATATGTACGGTCAGAGCCTTCCTCAGGAAAACCTGAACAAGAGCCAGAACGTAGGTATCGACCTCAGCCTGTATCACCGCAATCACATCAAGGACTTCAACTACCGTGTGATGTTCACCGCTACGTTCTCCCGTAGCCGCAACACCTATACGGCTTCCATGGTTGACTATCCTTGGGCATCTTCCGCAGCATACTATGCCAGCAATTCCGTAGGCCGTTGGAGCAACGCCCACAGCGCCAGCATGTATCATTGGCAGAAGGGCAATCCTCAGTTTACCGGTTGGGAAGATATCAACAACAGCAAGGAGTATTATGGTAATATGAAGGCCATGCTCCCCGGTATGTATAAGATTGAGGACCGCAACCAGGATGGTGTGATCAACGCCAACGATATGTACTACACCTGGTCTGAGACCAACCCTCCGCTCCAGTTCGGTCTGGTACTCTCCGGTAGCTGGAAGGGTCTGGACTTCAACGCCACCTTCAATGCCGCTACCCTCGTAAGCAAGTCTGTCTCCCTGTCCGGTGGTATGGGTTACGGTTTCTTCACCACCTTCTACGAGAACTACATGGACCGTTGGCACACCACCGATCCTAAGGCAGATCCGTTTGACCCTGCTACCCAGTGGACTGCTGGTTACTGGCCGGCCCTGGCTATCGCCACCTCCGCTTACGATACCTCTTCCAACCTGACTTATCGTGCTAACCAGCCCTACGACTATGTAGATGGTACTTATCTCCGTCTGAAGAGCTTGGAAATCGGTTATACCTTCCAGGCCAAGCTTCTCCAGAAGGCCCACATCCGTTCCCTGCGCGTTTATGTGAACGGCACCAACCTGCTCACGTTCTGCAACCCGCTCCTGAAGCCTTACGACCCCGAGCGTAACCAGAACAGTTACCTGGGTGTTGCTGGTACTCCTCTGATGAAGAACTTCAGCGCCGGTATCAACATCAACTTCTAATTGCTACGCATCTATGAAAAAGATATTCGTATATATTCTCACTGCGGCTGCCCTTTCTTTCGTATCCTGCGACAAGATTTTCGACAGCCTGGAAGGTGACTTGACCAAGATGGATGCCGAGACCCTGGCTGGCTCTACCGCCGGTCTGGACCGCCTGATGGCCAGTCTCTATTCCAACATCCCCATGGGTGCATTTGCCGAGGGCGACAAGAATACCGTCATCGCTAATGACTCCAACAACCCCAATGGTTCCTATTCCGGCGGCGTTTATACCAATGGCGTTTGGAACTACACCAATCTCCGCGATATCAACATGTTCTTCCAGACGCTGGAAACAGCCAAGGAGAAGAATGTTGTAACGGAAGACGACTATAAAACCTACAAGGGCGAAGCTCACTTCATCCGTGCATATTACTATTTCGCCAATGTGCGTATCTATGGCGGTGTTCCCATCGTGGTAGAACCCCTGGATGACAAGTTCGAAGGTGCCGACAAGCCCAATGAAGGCCTGTATATCGAGCGTTCTACGGAAAAAGCAACTTGGGATTTTGTCCTGAGCGAGCTGGATGATGCTATCGCCCTCCTCCCTGATTCCAACCCCGGTGGTAAGTATCGCGCCAACAAGTGGGCTGCCCTGGGCCTGAAGTCCCGCGTTGCCCTGTGGGCTGCTTCCGAGTGCAAGTACTGGAACGAAGCCCCCATCGCCAACAACTATCAGGCTGTCCAGAAGGAACTCGCCCTGATGAAACCCGAGTGGGCCGATGCTTATTACTCTCAGTGCATCGAGGCTTCCGAGGCCATCATCAATTCTCACAAGTTCTCCCTGTACAAAGCCAACCCCGCCAGCGTGGCTGAGGCTATCGAAAACTACACCAACCTGTTCCTGGCCCGTCAGGACGAGGAGTTCATCTTCGGTAGGAGCTATAAGAATGGTGTTACCACCAACTCCAACGGTATCGACCTCAAGAACTCTCCTTTCCAGGCTCACGGCTCCGGTACCGGTGTATGGCGTTTCGGTTGCTATGGCGTTACCCTTGATCTGGTAGATGAGTACGATAACTACAATGAGGCTGGTGTGGCTACGGACGGTACCGTGGTTACCCGTACCGATGGTAACGAAGATTTCTACTTCACCAACCCTTCCACCCCTGCTGGCAGCGCTGCTATCTACAATGACGAAGCCAACTTCGTTCGTTATATGGATCCGGCTGCTGCCTTCAAGAACAAGGATGCCCGTTTCCACGCCTCCGTTATTTATCCTAACATCGAATTCCGTAACACCAAGATTCTCATTCAGGGTGGTTTGATGACCGATGACATGATTGCCATCTACGATGAATCCAACCCTAGCGTTGATTTCTGGGGAACTACTTATTATATGAATGGTGCCAAGGAAGAGTCTCAGTACTCCGGTTTCCACAAGATGGGCCGTACCAACGACGGCTCCTGGTACACCACGGGCTTTGGTCTGCGTAAGTTCCTGGATCCCGTGAACAAGGTAGACCAGTCCCAGAACCCCTGGTATGACATCCGTTATGCCGAGATTCTGCTCAACTACTGCGAAGCTGTTGTGGAAAAGAGCGGTACCAATGCCGGCAACTCCAAGGAGTATCTGAATGCCATCCGTCACCGCGCTGCCTTCAAGGGAGATGTAGATGCTAACATCGCTAACATCCTGCACGAGCGTACTGTTGAGCTGGCCTTCGAAGACGATTATGGCTGCACCCAGTTCCGTCGCCGCGCTAACTTCAACCTCCAGCGTGATGGCGCTACCAATCCCAATGGTGGCCGTAAGCATGCCATTGTTCCCGTGATGAGCTTGAAGAACGTTATGGGGGGCGGTTATGGTACCATCCTGGTGCGTGTAAACTGCTGGGACTACGATACCAACGTCCGTCCTGCTCCTGCTTCCTTCAGCAACCTCAGCTACTATTCCGCTATTCCTAACTACAATACCACGAATAAGCTGGTTCCTAATCCTATCCAGGAATAATAAATAAGATTCTACTATGAAAAAGATTATATCTATCTTATCTTGCGCTTTAGCCCTCACTCTGGTGAGCTCCTGCAACTGGTTCGAATTGGACAACCAGGAAGGTTGGGATGCCTCTGTTGAAGGCCAAATCCTGGATGCCGGTACCAACCAGCCCATCCAGTTTGCTCAAGGTTTTTCCGCTATTACCGTGGTGGAAAAAGGCTGGAAAGCTCAGGCCAACCAGTCCTGGGCCGTCAAGAACAACGGTTCGTATAAGAACGCGCTGGTCTTTTCCGGTCAGTATACCATGAATACCCTCTCCAATAACTTTATCGCCGAGCCTCAGGACTTCATCCTCCAGAAGGGTGAGAACAAGGTTAATTTCAATGTGATTCCTTTTGTTCGCATTGATAATGTCCAGTGGGCCATGGAAGGCAAGAAGATTAAGGTTACTTGCAAGGTATCCAGCCCTGTGGCTTCCGTTAACAACATCGGTGAGGTTCGCCTTTGCGTCGCTAAGGACCGTTTCGTAAGCATGAATGACAATGCCTGCGATCAGGATCCTGCCTCCTCTATTACCGATGTGGATCCTTCCGGTACCACCGTGACCCTCTATGTAGATCCCGACTACACTAATCTTGCAACGGGTGCCAAGCCCAATGCTCAGGAATTCCAGTACGATCAGCCCCACTTTGTGCGCATCGCCGCTATCGGTGCTCACTATACCATCATTCCCGCCTGGACTGAGGAAGTGGAAGAAAGCGTCTTTGACTATGATGCTTATGTGGCTGCCGGCATGCCTGAAGATTGGTGGAACTATTTCGTCACTGTCGTTACGACCATTGAGCATCCTGCTTCTTATTCCAATGACGGTACGGTGAACTCTGCCAAGGCTTACAACTACAGCCCGGTTTACAAGCTGGATCTGAAGGCCGGTACCTTCACCGAGGTTACCGACTGGTAGTCTTCTCCTAATGAATACCGGTCCGGATTTATTCTGGACCGGTATTTTTTTTCTCTTGCACAAAACACACTTAACGAAATGAAGAAACTTATCTTTGTCACCCTGGGTGCTCTGCTCCTTTCATCGGCCCTCCTGAGGGCCCAGGAGTATCCTTTCCAGGACACCAAGCTCTCCGAAGAGGAGCGCCTGGACAACGCCGTCTCCCTGATGACGGTGGACGAGAAGATTGGTACCATAGTGGGTCAGGGTGTTCCCCGTCTGGGAATAGCCAACCCCGGTGCCGCCGAGGCTATCCACGGCATCGTGAAAGGTGGTTCTAACGAGCTGCCCAACGCCGGCAATGCCGGCCAGTTTGGCGGCGGCAACTGGCCCGGTTACGTACCTCCGAAGTATAAGAACAGCACGGCATTCCCGCAGGCCTACGGCGTAGGCGAAACCTGGGACCGTGAAATGGCCTGGATTGTAGGTGACGTAATGTCCTACGAGGCCCGTTTCTATTCCAAAGACAATCCCCGCAAGAGCCTCATCCTGTGGGCTCCCAACGCCGACCTGGCCCGTGACCCCCGCTGGGGCCGTACCGAGGAGAGCTTCGGTGAAGATCCCTTCCTGGTTGGCGAACTGGTAGCCGCCGAGGTGAAGGGCATCCAGGGAGACGACCCCACTTACTGGCGTGCCGCCGCCCTGATGAAGCACTTCCTGGCTAACTCCAACGAAGATAACCGCTACCGCACCGACTCCCGCTTTGACGAGAAGCAGTTCCGTGAGTATTACAGCTACGGTTTCTGGAAGGGTGCCCAGGCTGGTTCCCAGTCTGTGATGACGGCCTACAACGCCTACAACGGCGTTCCCTGTATTGCCAACTCCTTCATCAAGAACATCCTCTTTGACGAGTGGGGCATGAAAGGCACCATCGTAGACGATGCCGGTGCCCTCCGCTTCATGTACATGGAAGGTATGCACGAATTTGCCAAGGACGAGAACGAGGCCATCCAGATGGCCCTGGACGCCGGTCTTACCCGCTTCATCGACTCCCGCTTCGAGCAGGTGAAAGCTGCCTGGGATGCCGGTTATCTCTCCGAGGAAGTGGTGAACGAGCGCACCAAGGCCAACCTGCGCACCATGCTCAAGCTGGGTCTGATGGACGCCGAGTGCCCTTACGACCAGCAGAACTTCGGCTCTGACGAAGACATTCCCTGGGAGCGTCAGGAATTCAAAGACAAGGCTCTCCTGGTTTCCCAGAAGTCTGTTGTTCTCCTTAAGAACGAAGGCAATATCCTGCCCATTGACAAGAACAAGGTAAAGAAGATTGCCGTATTCGGTAACAGGGCAGACCAGGTGCTCAAAGACTGGTACGGCGCCCTGCCTGCCTATAAGGTAAGCGCCCTGGACGGCATTATGGCCAAGGTGGAGGGCACCGACGTGGAAGTGAAGTTCCAGCGTTGGGACTCCGACGGCAGCGCCCAGGAACTGGCCAAATGGGCCGATATCTGCATCGTGTGCGTGGGTAACCACCCTGCCACCAGCCCCGACTGGGGTCCCATGTCCATCCAGGCTCCCTGGGCCCAGGGTACCGTAGCCGGTGACGGCCGCGAAGCTCTGGACCGCCGCAGCATCCAGCTGGAGACCGAAGACCTCATCAAAGTGATCTGGAAGGTAAACCACAACACCGTGGTAGCCCTCATTTCCAGCTTCCCTTATGCCATCAACTGGACCGCCAAGAACGTTCCCGGCATTGTGCACATCACCCAGTGCAGCCAGGAGCTCGGTACCGCCCTGGCCGACGTCCTCTTTGGTGACTACAACCCGGCCGGCCGCACCACCCAGACCTGGGTGAGCGACATCCTGGACCTCCCCAACCTGCTGGACTACGACATCACCAACGGCCGTACCTATATGTATGCCAAGGCCAAGCCCATCTTCCCGTTCGGTTACGGCCTCAGCTACACCACCTTCAAGTATTCCAAGATGAAGGTAGAGAAGAAGGACGGCAATTATGTGGTGAAGTTCAAGCTCAAGAACACCGGCAAGCGCGACGGCGAGGAAGTGGTGCAGGTATACGCCAAGTTCAAGAACGACGCCGCCTCCAAGCGCCTGCGTGGCTTTGACCGCGTGGCCGTGAAGGCCGGTGAGACCAAGGACGTGGAGATTGTGATCCCGGCCGATGATCTCAAGCTCTGGGATATGGACAAGCACGAATGGGCCTTCTCCGGCAAGAAGGTGAAGCTCCAGGTAGGTGCCTCTTCCCAGGATATCCGTCTCAAGAAAAATGTAAAACTCTAAACCTTTTTATAAAACGCACTGATATGAAAAAAGTATTTGCCATTCTGGCTGCTGCAGCCCTCGCTCTGAGCTCCCTGGGTGCTCAGGAACTCACCAACTTCGCTTTTGGCGGTCGCGGTCCCCGCATCGTTTCTCCCGAAGTAAAGGACGGTAAGGTTACCTTCCGCCTCAATGCCAACTACGCCACCCGCGTACAACTGTCCGGTAACTGGATGGCCAATCCCTGGACCGGTGTTGAAGAAATGAAGAAGGGTGAAGGCGGTATCTGGGAAATCACCATCGATGCCCCCGAACCGGAAATCTACACCTACAACTTCATTGTGGACGGTGTTTCCGTGAACGATCCCCTCAACGACAAAGTGCAGCGTGACGGTTCCCGTTACCTGAACATGCTCTTCATCCCCGGCGAGCGTTCCGAGAACTACTACGAGGCTACCAAGCATGGCTCCGTTACCACCCGTTGGTACGACAGCCCCAGCCTGGGTTACAGCCGTCGTATGGTAGTTTACACTCCTTACGGCTACGAGAAGAACCCCAAGGCCAAGTATCCCGTGCTCTACCTCCTTCACGGCGGTGGCGGTGATGAGGAAGCCTGGAGCTCCATGGGCCGTGCCGCCCAGATCCTGGACAACCTCATCGAGAAGGGTCTTGCCAAGCCTATGATCGTTGTGATGCCCAACGGTAACCCCAACCAGAAGGCTGCCAACACCCTGGGTATCGCTCCCGAACCCATGGACCGTCAGGATCCCAAGTGGCAGAACGCCTATGTAACCTCCCTGGTGAAGGAAATCGTTCCTTTCATTGACAAGGAGTACCGTACCATTGCCAAGGCCGACGGCCGCGCCATTGCCGGTCTGTCCATGGGCGGCGGTCATACCACCAGCGCCACCATCCTCTTCCCGGGCGTGTTCAACTACATCTGCCCCCTGAGCTGCGGTATCCGTGAGAGCGACCACCTGGACCAGGATCTCCTGGGCATCAAGAAGGCCGGCTACAAGCTGTACTGGATTGGTGTAGGTAAGGAAGACACCATGGCCTACCAGGGCTCCCTCATCCTGGACAAGCACCTCACCGACCTGGGCATGCCTCACACCCTCTACGTGAGCGAAGACGCCCACGTCTGGAAGAACTGGCGCCTGTACCTGAACACCTTCGCCCAGCTGCTGTTCAAGTAGCCCTCGGCCCATACAACAAAAAATCGGCGACCCCCTCCGGGTCGCCGATTCTTTCATTATAGAGGGCTTAATCTGAAAGGATACCCATCAGTTCCGTATTGAACCAAATGTATTCCTTCCCCACTTTTTCCTTGCTTAACATTCCAAGAGACTCCAATTCTGTCAAGTATTTCTTGGCTGTATTGATACTCTTAATCTTTTCTGAGAGCAGGTTCCTGGGCCTTATATAAGGTTGCTCGAACAGTTTTGGAATATCCATTCTGGCCAGCGGCATCTTGTTCTCCTGCATAATGGAACGGGTTTTTTCCATGAGGGCCTTGATTCGCTGTATCTTGTCTATGGTATATTCCGCTGTCTGCGATACGGCTTCCAACATATATAGTATCCAGGGCTTCCATAATTGGGTCCCAGTAACACCGTTTAGATGTTGGTAATAGTAATCCTTATTCTGAAGGATATAGGCACTCAAATACAGAATGGGTAAATCCAGAAGCTGCTTCTGAATCATGTACAATATGCAAAGGATTCTTCCGGTGCGTCCGTTACCATCTCGGAAAGGGTGTATGGCCTCAAACTGGTAATGTGCCATTGCCATCTTTAGCAAAGGGTCAATGGGGTACTTATCGTCATCGTTTAAGAACTCCAGTAGCTCGGCCATTTTCTTTTCAACTACTCCCTTCCCTCTGGGAGGAGTATATACGGTCTCTGCAACCAAGGACCCCCAGCCTCGTTTTTTGATAACGACCTCTGCCTGATATGGCCTAATGCCATCTTTTGAACGTTTAACTTCGCGGTAGATATCTATGATGACGTCCTGTGTCGTGGACTTATCGGCCACAATTCTCTGATATCCTTTCCAGAGCGCCTCACGGTAATGAAGAATCTCTTTGGCAGGACCTTCTAGATAATCATCTTCCTGATAGGACAGGGAACGATAGAGCTCATCATCAGTGGTGAATATGTTTTCAATGGCGCTACTGGCCTTTGCTTCCCGAAGTGCGATGGTCTTCACAAAGATGGATTGATTGGGAAGAGTGGATGCCAAGCCTTTTAGCTCTGCCAGATTGCGGCTGGCCACCGTTAATTTGTCCACAACCTCCTTATCCTGATATAAGATGGTTGCCGGCGGAAGCGGAGGCAGTTGATTGTATGGTAAGTTTCTGTCGTAAGCCTGCATAATTTGACACATTTCGTTTCAAGTGTCAAAAATAGCAAAATTTTGACA
>DFLI01000038.1 GCA_002373715.1 Bacteroidales bacterium UBA3623 | reverse complement strand
GGCGTTGCCCACGCCGGGGAGGATGACCTTATCGGCCCTCCTTATCTTCTCTGCATCGGCCGTTAGCTCATAGGGGGCTCCCAGGCGTTCCAGGGCGTTCTGTACCGAGCAGATATTGCCGGCTTCGTAGTCAATGATAGCTATCATAAGAGTCCTTTGCTGGAGGGTAATTCGTAAGTGAAAACGTTGCGCCTCACCGCCTGCTTCAGGGTGCGGGCGAAGGCTTTGAAGATGCTTTCGGCCTGGTGGTGGTTGTTCTCTCCGCGGGCCTGAACATACAGGTTGGCCTGCATGGCGCTAGCGAGAGACTTGAAGAAATGCTTGAACATTTCGGTGGGGACGTCGCCAATGTATTCGCGGGTAAACTCTACGTCCCACACCAGCTCGCTGCGGCCTCCGAAGTCCAGGAGAACAAGGGCGCGGCTCTCGTCCATGGGAAGGGCAAAACCGTAGCGCTCAATACCCCGTTTGTCTCCCAGGGCCTTTTTCAGGGCTTCTCCCAGGGCAATGCCCACGTCTTCCATGGTGTGGTGCTCGTCCACCTCCAAATCTCCCTTGCAGCTTAGCTGGAGGCTGATTCCGCCATGGGTGACCAGCTGGCTTAGCATGTGATCCAGAAACTTCAGACCGGTATCAATGCCGGATGTTCCTTTTCCGTCCAAATCCAGCTTCAGGGAAATATCCGTTTCGGCGGTCTTGCGCTCCACCACGGCGCTGCGCTCGCTGCTGCGGATGATTTCCACAATATCGGCCCAGCTTAAGGGGCCCAGCTGCAGGCCTTTGGCACCCAGGTTACGGGCCAGCTCCAGGTCTGTCTCCCGGTCTCCGATAACCCAGGAAGCGGCCAGGTCGTAGCTCCCGTCCAGGTACTGCCCGAACATGCCGGTGCGCGGCTTGCGGTTGGGGGAGTTGTCTTCCGGAAAAGAAGGGTCTATGAGGATGTTGTCAAAGCTCACGCCTTCTCCTTCCAGCGTCTTCAAAAGCAGGTTCTGGGCGGGCCAGAAGGTGTTTTCGGGAAAGGCCGGGGTGCCCAGACCGTCCTGGTTGGAGGCCATTACCAGCTCATATCCCAGCCCTGTGAGGGCCTTGAGTCCGGAGATGGCACCGGGTACGAATTCCACCTTCTCCAGGGAGTCTATCTGCTCGTCGGCGGGCTCACTCAGGAGCGTGCCGTCACGGTCTACAAAGATTACTTTATTCATAACGCTTGAGGGATTGAAGGAGTCTGTCATTTTCTTCGGGGGTGCCCACGGTAAAGCGCAGGCAACCGGCGCAGCCCGTCACCCGGGAGCGGTTGCGTACGATGATGCCGTCCTGCAGAAGGTGGGCATAGAGGGCGTCGGCATCGGTAACCTGCACCAGCAGGAAGTTGGCGTCGCTGGGCCAGACTTTCAGAACGCAGGGAAGTTCCGGCAGCTGTGCGGTCAGTCGTTCCCGCTGGGCCACAATTTCGGCTATTTCCCGGTCTCGGGGTTCGTCGAGGGCCTTGAGAACCAGCTTCTGGGCTGCCTGGGAGATATTGTAGGGATATTTCACCCGGTTCATAAGGTCAATCACGTAGGCATCGGCAAAGGCCATTCCCAGCCTCAATCCTGCCATCCCATAAGCCTTGGAGAAGGTTTGCAGCACCACCAGGTTGGGGTATTCCAGCACCTCCCCGCGAAGGCTACCCTTGGCACTGAAATCGGCGTAGGCTTCGTCCAATACCACTATACCCTGGAAGCGCCGCACCAGCTCCAGGATTTCTTCCCGGGAGAAGGCATTGCCGGAAGGGTTGTTGGGAGAGCAGAGGAAAAGGAGCTTGGTGTTGGCGTCGGCGGCTTCCAAAAGAGCCTCTGTGGGCAGCGAAAAGTCTGCTCCCAGGGGGACGCCACGCACCTGCACGTCGTTGATATCGGCCGCCACCGTATACATGCCGTAACTGGGGACGATGGCTACCGCGTTGTCCTTGCCCGGCGTGCAGAAGATGCGGAACATGAGGTCTATGGCCTCGTCGCTGCCGTTGCCCAGGAAGATGTTTTCCACAGGAAGGCCTTTCAGGGCCGATACCCGGGCCTTCAGGCTCTTTTGCCGGGGATCCGGATAGCGGTTATAGCCAAGGCCGGGGTAAGGGCTCTCGTTGGCATCCAGGAAGATGTCCGGGGAGCCCTGCGCCTCATCGCGGGCGGTGGAGTAGGGGGAGAGGCTGCGGATATTGGGCCGCACCCACTTTTCAATCTTATTCATCGGTTCTCACTTTTACTGCGTTGGCGTGGGCCTGGAGGCCTTCGGCGCGGGCCATGTCCACTATGGTTTTACTCAATCCCTGAAGCCCTTCGCGGGTAATTTCCTGCAAGGTCATCTTGCGGTAGAAGCTGTCCAGGTTCACTCCGCTGAAAGAGCGGGCCCAGCCGGAAGTGGGGAGGGTATGGTTGGTGCCGGAAGCATAGTCTCCGGCGCTCTCAGGAGTGTAAGGGCCCACAAATACGCTGCCGGCGGCGGTGATGCGGTTGGCAATGGCCCAGGGGTCCCGGGTGCTAATAATCAGGTGCTCCGGAGCATAGAGGTTGGCAAAGGCTATGCGGTTGTCCAGAGAAGGCAGGATAACGGAATGGCTCTTTTCCAGGGCTTGCAGGGCAATGGCGCTGCGGGGAAGCTGAGCGGTCTGGCGCTCCACTTCCTTCAACACGGCCTGGGAGGTTTCCTGCGTGTCGCAAACCAGCATTACCTGGCTGGTCGGGCCGTGTTCGGCCTGGGAGAGAAGATCTGCTGCGGCGAAAGCCGGGGGCGTGGTGGAATCGGCCAGAACCATCACCTCGGAAGGGCCGGCAGGCATATCGATGGCCACGGTGTCTGCGCTCAGAAGCTGCTTGGCGGTGGTTACATACGCATTGCCCGGGCCAAAGATTTTGTCCACCCGGGGAACACTCTCCGTGCCATAGGCCATGGCGGCAATGGCCTGAGCGCCACCCAGTTGGAAGATGCGCCGGATGCCGCAAAGGCTGGCTGTGTAAAGCACTTCCGGGCTGATGGCTCCGTTCTTTCCGGCGGGGGTGCAGAGAATTACCTCCGGGCAGCCGGCAATGCGGGCGGGGATGGCCAGCATAAGCACGGTGGAAAAGAGGGGAGCGCTGCCGCCGGGAATGTAAAGCCCCACCCGGCCGATGGGAACGGGCCGCTGGATGCAGGTAACGCCGGGAGCCGTTTCCACGCGGATTTCCCGGGGCTGCTGCGCCTCGTGGAAAGCCTGGATATTCTTCATGGCCTGGCAGATGGCCTGCTTCACCTTCGGGGATACCTTGGCATCGGCCTGACGGATAAGAACCTCGGGCACTTCGATGGCTTTCAGCGCCCTGCCTTCGATTTCCAGGGAGAGCTGGCGGAGGGCTTCGTCGCCCTGCTCTTTTACTCGGGCCAGGATAACTTTCACGCGTTCTGTCACCACGGGATTATCGGCCGATGGACGCCGGCAAAGGGCATCCCAGCTGCTTTGGGGAGGGTTGTTGAAGACTTCCATTAGGGGATAATTTTGTCTATGTTCAGTACCAGGATTCCTTCGGCCCCAATCTCTTTGAGACGCTTGATTTTGTCCCAAAGATCGGCCTCTTCCACTACCGAGTGCATGGAGCACCAGCCGTCGGCGGCCAGGGGCATGATGGTGGGGCTTCTCATGGCGGGGATAATGCGGATGGCTTCGTCCACCGAGGCCTGCGGGATGTTCATTAGAAGGTACTTCTTGCGGCGGCTCACCATGGCGGAATCTATGCGGAAGAGCATCTCGTCCAGCACGGCCTGCCCGTCGGTATCCAGCTTGCCGGAAGAAATGAGCACCGCCTCGCTCCAGAACACCTTCTCCACTTCCATCAGGCCGTTGGCCACCAGGGTGCCGCCGGAGGAAACGATGTCAAAAATGGCGTCTGCAATGCCGGCAGCGGGGGCTACTTCTACCGAGCCGGTAATTACCTGCACCTTGGCGTCAATGCCCTTTTCCTTGAGCCAGTCGCCCAGGATGCGGGGATAAGAGGTGGCAATGCGTTTGCCGCGGAGCCAGTCCAGACCCAAGTAGCCGGCGTTTTTGGGAACAGCCAGCGAGAGGCGGCAGGTGCCGAAACCCAGGCGCTTTTCCAGCTTCACGGGCAGCCCGCGTTCCACTACCTCGTTCAGTCCCACGATGCCCAGGGCGGCCGTTCCGTCGCTCACCACCTGCGGGATGTCATCGTCCCTCAGGTACAGCAGTTCCAGGGGGAAGTTGGGCGCCTGCAGCAGGAACTTGCGGTGAGAGTCGTCCAGGCCTATACCTATATCTCTCAGCAGTTCCGTACTCTCATCGCTCAAGCGACCTTTCGATTGAATAGCTAATCTTAACATATTGTCCATTTGTTGTTAATTGTTCACTTTGGGGCTCCGGAACCGGCGGGATACGAAAAAGGGCCTGCCGGTTTTCCGGCAAGCCCTTTCTATGCATGTACATACACGAATCACCTACCGG
>DFLI01000011.1 GCA_002373715.1 Bacteroidales bacterium UBA3623 | reverse complement strand
CCTTTTTCCTCTACGTTGCCCCCTCCCTAAATCCCTCCCCTCGGGGGAGGGACTCCGCCGCAGAAGCGGCGGTGCGGGCCTGCAGGCCCTGTCGCTTCGCTCATTTGCATTTTTATTATATTCTATCTATTTTTGTACATTATAATGTACTTGTATTATGGTGGTCATCAGTTCAGCGGAACTCCGCAACAATATGAAGAAGTATCTGGACCTTGCCAGGACAGAAAGAGTTGTTATCCAGCGTGGCCGCGATGAGTCATTCGTACTCGTTGCTCAGAATAATGCGTCGGACGCCGATTTGGCACGTGCCATCACGGTGGATGATGTAATTGAACGCGTCCGCGAAGGACTTACGCAAATGTTTGAGAAGAAAGAGGCCGAGAGAAGTGCGTAGTTTATGAAGGTTCTTTTTCTTCCTGAAGTCGTCAATCAATTCCTTGAACTTGCCCAGGTACTCTATGATGAAGGATACCTTGGTTTCAAAGATGTAGCCATCGCGTACTCGGAGCAGCTGTTTCGCGATATTCAGGCCAATCTTCCACTCAAAGTGCGGAAAGGTGCTCCGGCTTATTTCGAACGCTACGGAACAGACCTTTTCTATTCTGCCTTCAAGCATAACAAGCAAACTGTTTGGTATGTTTTCTATAGCGTCCATGATATCGATGGCGAGACAACGTTCCTTGTGAGGTATCTAACAAACAATCACGTCGTTGCCCAACACCTGGGTTTGGATATTTAACGAGGTAATTATGGTTGATTTCATTTATCGGGTCGTTCTCATTCTTGCCATCACCTCATTTTTCGGGGCATGTGAAGAAACCAATTCATGGCCCCCTGAAACAAAAGGCCCCAATCTGCCTGTCCGCTACTGTGACATCAATAAAGGAGATAATGACGAGGCGGTAATCGGCTATGTATTTGTCGATACGGTAGCTGTTAATTGGATGCTACCTAATCTCTTGAAAGAATCAACAGTATTCGAACCATCATTGTATGACCTAAGGAGGGCAGAACAGATTCTCCAAAAGGCTTTTCCATCAATCTTGAAAGATGCTTATGATAAAGATGGACATCTATTTCAAAAAGGCGGACTCGATAATTATGCCCGGCAGTATGCCTTTTTGAAAGGGTCTGATGGCAAGAAATACGCCTTTGTAAATTTCGTTCTTTTGGAGATTGCCGACCTTGAAGATAAACCTGCCCCTCAGTATCAAGAGGGTATATTGCCTCCACTTCCATTTCGCGAGCAAATGAACATTTCTTTCATTTTTGTTATGGATGGCGGAGACGCCTATTGGAGAGCAATGTTAGATTTAGACAAAGGAGAATTACTCTGGCATCAGATTAACGGTCACGCATAGAATTATGGGACAAGTTTTATTCCGCGTTGCACCAAATACTCTGCAAACCTCGCCAGACGTGCGTAGGAGGTATAAAAGTTAGATAATTCGGTATGGTAGTCTACAAAGCTTTGAAAACCAGCCTTAACGGCTGGTTTTCTGCTTTGTGCGCTTAGGCAGGACCTTTCCCTTACGTTACCCTCACCCCAAACCCCTCTCCTCGGGAGAGGGGCTCCGCCGCAGAAGCGGCGGTGCGGGCCTGCAGGCCCTGTCGGCCTATCGGCCTCCGAATTTGGACAAAGTCATCAAAACACCTATCTTTATATCGATAAATCGGCCTTTAGCGGTCTCTCATATTGTCGATAATGCGTAATCTACGCGGCTAAGAATTCGGAAGGTGTACTTCCCGTGACCTTCTTGAACAGCCGGCTGAAGTGATGGGGATATTCGAAGCCCAGCAGGTCGGCCACTTCGCCAACGCTTAGCCCTTTCATCAGGAGGTTCTTGGCCTGGTCAATTACGAAACTGTGGATGTAGCCGATGGCTGTGCCGCCTGTTGCCTGGTGAATCAGATCGCCAAAGTAACGGGCTGAATAAGCCAGTTCGCCCGCGCAATATGAAACGGTAGGAAGGCCCTTTTCATGTTGCAGCCCTTGGGTGAAATAATCGACAAGCAAGCGGTGGAAGCGTTTGAGGATGTCGCTATCTCCACTTTCTTTCTGTGAGAGCTGGCGAAGATAGATCCGTTGGCAGTATTCCAGAATCAGTTGGAGGTAGCTTGTGAGGATAGTCCTAAGCGCAGGTGAATCCTGGTTCTCCTGCATTTCTTTCCGCATAGTAACCAGGAGTAAAGAGAGCCGCTCGTATTCGGCGGCTTCCATCCTGAGCCAATCCGTATCAAAGTAGGAGAAAAAATGGTATCCTTCCATTTTCCCTTCGAGCGTAGATCCTTTCAACAGTTCCTGCGACCAGAGCAGGGCCCATCCGTTGATGTACAGGGGCGTTCCGTTGTCTTCTCCTCCGCCTATCTGTCCTGGGGCTACGGCAATGATGGAACTGTCTCCCACGATAATGGATTTAGTGCCATAGGATAGATATTTAGGGAATTGCTGCTGGATGAAAAGGCCGTAAACGCCATAGTTGTTGAGACTGTTCCGGAATGGAGAAACCTCGTCGTAGCTAATGAGCGCCAACTGGGGATGCAGGATGGGGGCGCCTACATATTCGGCATAGACATTTGGGTTGTCGACCTTCAAAAACTTCTTCATAACCCTGCAAAGATAGTAAAATCTGCGAAATTGGTATAAACTCGGCGAATATTGAAACAAAAAGTTGCTGGCCTCGCCGTACCTTTGCATTGTAAAATCAATCGATATGAAACGAATGACTACAATGCTTCTTGCCTGCCTAGCTTCCATAGCCCTTTTCTCCTGCGAGAAGATTGAGCCGGTTGAGATTCCGGAGCCTCAGAAGGAAGAAGAGAAACAGACGGAGGACAACAATAACAACTCCAACAATAACGATCAGACTATCCCTATGATTATGAACATAACCGCCGGTGGAACGACCATCACCGCCACGCTGGCCGACAATGCCACCGCCAAAGAACTGGCCGAGAAACTGAAGGCCGGCGCCGTTACCGTCCAGATGAAGGCCAACGGATTTGAGCACTACGGTCCGCTGGGTTTTTCGCTGACAAGCCGCAACGAGCAGATTGAGGCCGTCTCCGGAGACATCATGCTCTACAATAGCAACAATATCTGTGTATTCTATGGCAACAACAGCTGGTCCTACACACCGTTGGGGAAGGTGGACAGCCTCTCTGCAGAAGAGCTGAAGGCGTTCTTCGGCACGGGCGACATCTCCGTCACATATTCACTGAAACAATAGACGTCATGAAAAAGATACTCATCGCCCTTGCGGGCATAGCCCTACTGGCTTCCTGCGGCAACAACAAAAACACAAACGATATGAACCTGACTCAAGAATGGGACAAGACGTTCCCGAAATCCGACCTTGTGGAGCATTCCAAGGTCACTTTCCACAACCACTACGGCATTACGCTGGTGGCCGATATGTATGTCCCGAAGGACGCGACGGGCAGACTCCCTGCCATCGCAGTCTCCGGCCCCTTCGGCGCCGTGAAGGAGCAGAGCAGCGGCCTCTACGCCCAGCATATGGCCGAGCGGGGCTTTCTGACCATAGCCTTTGACCCGTCCTACACCGGCGAGAGCGGCGGTGAGCCTAGGCGGACTGCTTCTCCGGATATCAATACGGAAGACTTTCTTGCAGCGGTGGATTTCCTTTCCAACCAGGATAATGTCGATCCGGAACGCATCGGTATCATCGGCATCTGTGGCTGGGGTGGCATGGCCATCAATGCGGCAGCCCTCGATCCTCGAATCAAGGCTACCGTCACTTCCACCATGTACGATATGTCCCGCATAGCGCGTGAGGGTTATTTTGGAAGCGCCGACAACGAAGAGGCCCGCGACGCGCAGCGCAAGGCCTGGGCCGCCCAGCGGACGGAAGAGTACCGTACCGACGACTATAAACGAGCTGGCGGTGTGGTGGACCCGCTCCCGGACGATGCTCCCTGGTTTGTCAAGGATTACCATGACTACTACAAGACCAAACGCGGCTACCATCCCCGCAGCGGCAACTCCACCGACGGCTGGAACATCACCGGCACCATGTCCTTTCTGAACCAGCCCCTGCTGGACATGGCGGGCGAGATCAAGACGCCTGTGCTCCTGATCCACGGCGAGAAGGCTCATAGCCGCTATTTCAGCGAGGGCGCCTTCGCCAAACTGAAGGGCGACAACAAGGAACTCCTCATCATCCCCGGTGCCGTGCATACGGACCTGTATGACGACGTGAAGGGCGTGATTCCCTACGACAAGATTGAATCCTTCTTCAAAGAGAACCTGAAATAGACGTGTGTCAATTCCTTTTTATCGGTCAAGCCAATCGATGAAGGCTATTCTGATAAAAGGCTTATCTTTGTATTCGATAAATCGGATTTATCGATGTAATGCATCAATTCGCAACAATAAAAAAACCAGCCTTGAAGGCTGGCTTTTTACGTTATATGGGTCTAATCTCTACCAACGGGGGCTGGTGATTTCGGGGGCGGTGAGAACCTGGGCGTTCATCCAGTCGTAGATGTTGTTGAAGCCCTGGGGGGAGGCGGAGCCGCCACCGTTGTTGCTGGGCTTGATTTCGGTATCGGCCGGATCCTGGGAATGGGTGACGGCGTCGTTGAACAGGTAGCACCAGGAGAAGTGGCCGTAGAGTTTCTGGCCGGGGTTGTCAATACCCACTACATTCTCGAACATAGACATCCAGACGTTCTTGGCGCCGGCCTTGATGAGGCGCTGGAAGGTGGGGATGCAGTGCGTCTTGGGATCTACCGTCATGTCGTCGTAGGACTGGACAATCCAGATATTCTCCTCGGCCAAAGCCTTAATCTCGTTCTCAGAGATGTTGGCGTCCGTGTATGCCTCGCAGGTGGGATAGGCAGCGGCAAAGTAACGGGGATGACGGATGAGCATCTGCATGGTCATGTAACCGCCGTTGGAGCAGCCGCCCAGGTAGATACGGTTGCGGTCTACATCCGGGTTGTTGTCTACATAGTTGTCGATGCAGGATTTGAGAACGTCGCAGTACAAGGAAGGATACTCGCCGTGGCCGAAGCCCTTGGAGGTGCCCATCCACATGGTGGGGCACTGGACGGAAAGGACATAGGCACCGTTAGCGCCACCTTCCGTGGTGAAATGCGACTGAATCTGGGGACGGATGAGGGATACCACCTCGTTGCCAAGGAGGGTGATGGATACGTCAATGCCGCCTTCACCGCCGCCGTGCAGCCAGATAATGAGGGGATTAGCCTTGCCGTCTCCCTTCAGGGACCAGGGCTCGTAAGAGGCATAGGTGAGGGTAACGTCGCCGGGCTTGCCGGTGAACTTGCCGGTGAAGGTACCCTTGTTGAAATAATCGGCCTCGGAGACAAAGTCCTTCACGGCCTTGTCCGTTTCGCACTCGATGGCGGTGAATTTCTGCTTGCCCACCTTGAGCACTTTGCCCTTCTTCAGATCTACCTTTACGGTGTAATCTTCTTTCCAGACACTGCCGGCCTTGGTGAGGCCGATGCCGCGGGCGTTGGCTTTCGCAAGGCCCAGTGCGATGCATTCGCCCTCGGGGTCAAAGGCACCGCGGGAATCGGAAGGATATGCGGAAACCACGTTGCGCTCGGTTCCATTGGTGGTAACAGTGAACACGGAAGGATCCGGGTTCTCCAACTTAACCTCCGGTTTTACCACCACCAGATTCACGGCGGTGGAGGCCTCGTAGGTGGTTACGCCCACGCGCTGGGGCTCCATCTTCAGGGTTTGGGCACCTGCCGATGCAGCCATGGTGACAGCCAAAACGGTAAGAATAAAGTGAATACGTTTCATAAGTGTTGAGTGTTATGTGTTTACAAAGGTAGAACAATTTCCGACACCACAAATAAAAGAGGCCCGCAGGCCTCTGAATTATTTCTTATAGGTTTCTTCCGGATCCGGTGTGATGAAGACCACGGTGCCCAGCTTGACGCGGTTCTTGAGGTCTACGATGTCCTCGTTGGTGAGGCGGATGCAGCCCTCCGTGGCGCGGGTGCCGATACTCTCCGGGAAGGGAGTACCGTGGATGCCGATATCCCGGAAGCCGGGCACATCCAGGCGGAGGAACCAGGGGCCGTAGGCGTCCTTGATGGGGCCTTTGCCGTCTCCGAAATCGTGCGGGATGCCCTTGGCATACAGCAGTTCGTTAATCTTAAACTTGCCCTCCGGGGTTTTGTTGTCTCCCCTTACCTGCTTGGGGCCATAGACCTTGGAGCAGGACATGCCGTACTGCTTGATAACATTGCCTTCGGCATCTGCCAGTGTGAGCTGGAGCGTGGGTTTGTCCACCACAATGAAGGGAGCGCTGCCGGCCTCCTTGGCAAACTTGGCGTAAGGGCCCTGTGCATGGGCCGACAGGGAAAGGAGGAGCAGGGAGAGAAGCACCAGGAGGCTTCTGTTAAGTCTGTTGTTCTGTTTCATATGACAAATATACAAATAATATTTTTGGGGAAAACGGAGATTATTCGTAATTTTGTGATTGTGCAAAAACTAATGCCATGATTGTAAAATCCTTTGTCCTCAAACAGCGTACCATCGCTCAGATTGCCCCTCTTTGTGACGAAAGCACCATAGCCGTCGTCCGTCCCGGCAAGAAAATCGAAGCCATTTTCCGTGATGCCGTCCGTAAGACTGTGGTGGAAAAGAAGCAGGCCTTTGATGAAATTGTAGCCATCCGAGAGTATTTCTGCGCCATGGCCACAGGAGACGAGTACCTGCAGAAGGTAGACGAAACGGTAGATACCGTGGCCACCTACCTCCGCGAGGCAATGTACGTCCAAACCACGGCCTATGCCCTGGAAGACTACGTAATGGCCAAGTGCTCCCGCCTCTGCGCAGAAGCCCTGTATCACCAGGTGGGCGGCACCATCCTGGACGGCACGCAGCTTATGATTTGCCGCCAGGACGCCAACGGTAACCAGCACTTCGACTGGGCCGCCTCCAAAGAGCAGATTTCCCGCCGCTGCCAGGGCGTGAAAGGCCCCGTGGTCATTGCCGGCGGTTACGGCATGCTCAATTCCGGTTACATTGTGCGCGTAGGTAAGGACGGTGCCCACTTGATGGCATCGCTCATCGCCGCCACGCTGGGAGCCCAGAGTATTGAATTCCACATTGAAGCCCCTGGTGTGGGAGGCATCCCCGCCATGACATACGACGAAGCCGCCCACTACTGCGCTTCCTCCCAGGCCCCGTTCTCCTCATCGGCCATCTGGCCTGCCAAGAACGCCGGCATTCCCATTCTGGTGAAAAACATAGAGGACGAGAAGTTTGAAGGAACCATCATCTCCACCGGCTCTGCCCATAAGACGGGTGTCATCTCGGATAAGGGGCTCAACCTGGTAACGGTATACGGTACCGGTCTGCTGGGCCGCGTGGGCATGTCTGGAGGCATTTTCTCCTGCCTGGCCGCCGCCGGCGTGAACGTGCGTTTCATCGCCCAGACTTCTTCCGAATACAGCATTAGCTTCGCCATCAAGGAAGAAGATAAAGATCGTGCCCTGGAGGCCATCCGCGGCCTGTTCCAGGACAACCCGCTCCTCCCTTTGGACGACGTCGTGGTTCTGAACCAGTCCGTTGGTATCGTCACGGTCTTCGGCAGTAAGATGCGCAACCTGCCCGGCACTTCCGGCGCCGTCTTCGGCAAGCTGGGCGCCGCTGGCATCAACGTCATTGCATCGGCCCAGGGCGGAGAAGAGCTCTCCATCTCCCTGGTGGTGAATGAAGCCGACGCCGACAAGGCCGCAGAAATTCTGAAATAGCCACGTCGCAGGACGGCCCAACAAGATGCCGCCGGTCCGCAATTCTCATATCATCCGCCATACACTGAGGCATTACTTGGTGGCGGCTATTTTTGCCGGTATTATCATCCAGCTGAACAGCACCATAGACAGTATGGTTGCCGGGCAGTTTATAGGGGCCGATGCAGTGTCGGTCATCATCCTGGCCCTGCCGCTGGTGAATATCCTTATGCTTCCGGGCACCATCCTCCTGATGGGAACAACGCTTCTGATTGCGCCGGCTTTCGGAAACCAGGATTACAGCCGAGTTAACCGAATCCTCACGGTGGGATTGGCATCGGCCCTGATAATCAGTGGAATCTTTACGGCCCTCCTGGCAGTTTATGCCGGTCCCGTATCCCTCTTCATAACCCAGGATGAGCGTTTGCAGCCCATGCTGCAGGACTATCTTCCTTTCGCTTTTGTAGGAAGTTTCTTCGGCCTTTTTGCCTGCGCAGGCAGCCAGTTTGTCCAGATTAGCGGCCGCCCGCGGCTGGTGGCCTGGTTCGTGGGCATCTTCGGGGTCTTGAACCTGGCTCTGGATATTCTCTTTGTACGAGTAATGGGAATGGGCATCCGGGGAGCGGCTGCAGGCACTTCTTCTGCTGCATTTCTAGGTTTTCTGGTAATGGTCCCGTATCTGCTGCGGGAACCGCGCCCTTACCGTTTATGCTGGCCGGAGTGGGCCAATGTAGGCAAGTATTTCCGGGAAATCCTGTCCCGGGGCACTCCCGCCGCCATGACGGGCGTTTCCATGATTATCCTCAATCTGGGGCTCAACACTCTGGTTCTGAGCACGCTGGGGGCCGACGGCATGTTCACCCTTAGCATCTGCATGCAACTGCTGATGATTTGTATGCTGGTGCTCACCGCAACTGGTGGTACCATAACAGGGCTGGGCGGCATCCTGTCCGGAGAGGAAGACTGGGATGGTGTGGGCCGGCTCATCTCCCTCATTTTGAAGTTATCGCTTGGGCTGGCGCTGGTCGCATCCGTTTTACTTCTGGCTTTTCCCGCTGGGGTGGCCTCGCTTTTCGGGGCCGATGAAACCCTGGCGCAGCTATCGGCCTCTCCGCTTCGCATTTTCAGCGGAGTCTTCCTTCCTGCCACGGTGCTGATGACGCAGGCCAGTGCCTTCCTGCTGGTTAAACGGGGACGCCTGGCCGCCCTGCTGCAGGTGGGTATAGTAATCTGTACTCTTCCGCTAGCCTTGGCTTTTTCCGGCTGGAACTTATGGGTGGCCCTGCCGCTGGGAATGCTGCTTCCCATGCTGGGCGGGCTGGCCGCATCGGCCCTTATCTCTAAAAAGGAAGAGAGCTTGCATCCAGTCTGGCTTATTCCCGTGGGAGATACCCGGCATTCATTTACCGTGAGCGCAGCCTACACCCGGGAAAGTGTCTCCCAGCAGTTCCATCTTCTTTGTAAGAGTCTGGATGCCATGCGGCTTTCCCCAAGCGAGAATACGGCCGTAACCCATTGCGTGGAAGAAATGATGCTGCACCAGCTGGAGATGGGACAGTCCTGCGGGCTCAAGGGAAGCTTTGACGTAGGCATCGTGGACGGAGACCGGCGTTTTACCATCCTGGTCAAAGCAGCCGGAAAGGCCTTCAATCCCTTACACGTATATGGAAAGGACTCTCCCGAATCGCTGAGTCTCCGCATTGTGGAGGGCTACTGCCGGGATGTGAACTACCGCTATGCCAGCGGAGTCAATTGCGTCTACCTAAATTTCGAAAAAGAATAAGCCCGGAGGTCACAGGTTCGAGTCCTATCTCCGCTACAAAGCTTTGAAAACCAGCCTTAACGGCTGGTTTTCTGCGTTTGTAGCGGGGCAGGACGGCGCTCACGTTACCCTCACCCCAAACCCCTCTCCTCGGGAGAGGGGCTCCGCCGCAGAAGCGGCGGTGCGGGCCTGAAGGCCCTGTCGGCCTATCGGCCTCCGAAACGCTTAGGCAGGACCTTTCCCTATCAACGCGGAGAACTCTTTTTTTGTTATCTTCGCGTTATGGAAAACGATAGAATTCCGGACCCGGAAGTCGGTTACCGGGCCGGGATACCCCCATCCGCGTATTGAGGCTTGAACTATGATCGGTTCGCCTTTCCTCCCGGTTTAAGGATCATAAAGACAACGGCGGCCACGCAGATGGCAATTCCTACGACCATCTTGGTGGTCAGGGCCTCCCCAAATACCATTGTCCCAATCAGGATGGCCGTCAGCGGTTCAAACACGCCCAGGACGGCTGTCTTGGTGGGGCCAATATAACGGGAAGAGATGGCAATGGTGAGCATCGAAACCATTGTGGGAATGAGGGCCAGGCCGATGAGATTCCCCCAGTCGGCAAACGTGTCCACCCCCGTGAGCATCCCTCCGCCCTGGATGGTACGGATGATGGCAAACAGTACAGCCCCCGTAACCAAAGAATAGAAGGTGAGCGTGTGTTCGGAAACATTCCGTATGCGTTTGCTCCGGTTGATAATGACCAGATAAAAAGAATAGCAAAGGGCCGATCCAACAGCGAGCAGCACGCCCAGAGGACGTATGGGAACATCCCCGGAAGGCGTGGAAAGAAGGACGATGCCCACGAAGGTGGCCGCAATGGCCGTCCAGGTCTGCCAGCCGGGATAGATTCGGAGAAACACCATCATCAAGGCGACGATGACGGGGTACAGGTAAATGAGCGTAGTGGCCAGCCCCGACGGAATATACTCATACGAGCAGAACAGGGTGATGCTGCTTCCCGCGAAAAACAGGCCCAGCAGGATCAGAAGCCCCAGGTTGCTCCGGGTAGCCCGGAAGGATTCCTTTTTGAACAGCATCAGCGCTGCCAGGAAGAGGGCGGCGAATGCATATCGGAAAAAGAGCATGACCATGATGGGTACGCCACTCTCCATCAGAGCCTTTCCGAAAAGCGGATTGGTCCCATAAGAGACACCGGCAAGAATGCCGGCGATGTACCCGAGCAGACGCCTCTTGTCCGTATGAAGAATAGTTTTCATAACCAACGACAAATCCAGGGCACAAATATACTCATTTTATAATACACGTAGCCCCTCCAGGAACCGAAGGTTCGAGATTCGGAGTGTTTGGTCTACAACAGAGGATTTCTGATAGGAAGTCCCTGGACATTCTGTCCTCAAAATGGACTTTTTGACACTTCCATGCTGACAAAAAGTCCATTCTTCCGGTGCCGGTCCCGGATTTGCAATATCTTTAGGCGTTCCAGACAAGGAACCCGGACGGAAGGCCACGTAAGGACCCGAAACCGAAGAATGTTTAAAATGATTTTGTTATGTTACCTACGATTAGAAGGAATCAAAGCTGGTTGCCTGACATCTTCAACGACTTCTTCGACAACAGCTGGATGGAAAGAACGAACTACACCGCTCCGGCCATTAATGTAATTGAAAACGAAAAAGAGTACGACGTGGAGCTGGCCGCTCCGGGTCTCACCAAGGAAGACTTCCAGGTCCATGTGGACGAGGACAACAACCTTGTCATCAACATGGAAAAGAAGGCCGAGGATCATGAGAAAAAACACCACGGAAAGTATCTACGCCGTGAATTCTCTTACGAGAAGTTCCAGCAGATGCTTACGCTTCCCGAGGATGCCGAGGCCGACAAGATTGAAGCCAAGGTGGAGCACGGTGTGCTGAATGTCCACATTCCCAAGAAGGAGAAAGTGGAACTCCAGAAGGCCGTCAAGCAGATTGAGATCCAGTAATCGCTGGCTCTACAGTCATAAACTGTTAGGGACGCTTCCTGGATGGGCAGCGCCCCTTCTTTGTTGCGCCAAAATGTCATAAGGGAAGGCATGGACTGTCTTTTGCTGATAACAGGTCAGTTCAGAAAAGATACTTTTGAAAATGTTCAATAAGCACGATATTGCCCGAGATGCCTGCCAGCTCTTCGGGGCCCAGGCCCGGAAAGGCTATGACTGGTGGTGGCATTCTTTCACCGGATACGATGCTGAGACAGGTGCAGCCAAACCTTTCTTCATCGAGTTCTTCCTCTGTAATCCCGCCCTCGGCGGGGATGAGCCTGTCTTCGGCCAGGTCCCCGGGGAACCCCGGAAGCCGTCCTACCTGATGGTCAAGGCCGGTGCCTGGGGAGAGGATGCCGCACAGCTTCACCGTTTCTTCGGCTGGAAGAAGATCCAGGTGGATTGGGGTGTTCCCTTTTCCATCGAGGCCGATGAGTGCTTCCTCACAGAAGACCGTACCCACGGCCATGTGAAAGTAGAGGATGCCGCAGCGCATCCTGAATGGATGTGTCAGGACGGCGAGATGTCCTGGGACCTCAAGATCAACAAGATTACGGCCTTCAACGTGGGCTTTGGTGCAGACGAGGTGTTCCGCAAGGCCGAGGCTTTCGAGATGTTCTGGCACGCCGAAGGGATGAAGACCGCGTTCGAGGGGGAGGTCATCTGGAACGGCTGTCGCTTCCTTGTGCGTCCCGAAGACTGCTACGGCTATGCCGACAAGAACTGGGGGAAGGATTTCACCAGCCCCTGGGTGTGGCTGTCCTCGAACAACCTCACGAGCGAGATAACGGGCCGTAAACTCATGGACAGCGTCTTCGACATCGGTGGCGGTCGTCCGAAGGTGGGACACCTGGCCCTTCCACGCCGCCTGGTGTCCGCCTTCTGGTATGAGGGAACGCCCTTCGAGTTCAACTTCTCGAAAGTATGGACCGGTGTGAAAACGAAGTTTGACTGTAATGAAACAGACACCCAGATTGTGTGGCACGTCGAACAATCAAGCACTTCCGGGAGGATGATTTCGGACATCACCTGCGAGAAAAAGGACATGCTGCTGGTGAACTATGAGGCTCCGGACGGTCAGAAGCGCCACAACCGCCTCTGGAACGGAGGCAACGGCGTGGGAACCATACAGCTTTTCGACCATCAGGGAAAACTCATTGACCGCATCCACGCGGAGAACATCGGGTGCGAATACGGAGAATATTGTTAGAAGGA
>DFLI01000145.1 GCA_002373715.1 Bacteroidales bacterium UBA3623 | reverse complement strand
CCGGCGTGTAGTTATACTGCATGGGAATGCCGCCGTTGTCCCAGTTGGGGAACCACATTTCCTCGGTGGTCATGTACATGTGCTCCTCGTTGAAGATGCCGGCGTGGGCAATGAAGCAGTCGTACACATCCTTGTGAATACCGGCCAGGTAATAAACGCTGTAGCCGCCATAAGAGGCGCCGCAGGCCGCCACGCCGCTAATATAAGGTTCTTCCTTGATGGCCTTGGCGGCGGTAAGGTAGTCCTGCATATTCAGGCCGATATAGTCTCCCGAAATCTCCTCGCACCATTCCTGGCCGAAGGCCGTGGTGCCGCGACGGTTGGGAAGCACCACCACATAGCCCTGATGAGCCATGAGCATATAATTCCAGCGATAGCTCCAGCCCTGGGAAAGCGTGCCCTGAGGGCCGCCCAGGCAAATTTCAATGGCCGGATACGTCTTGGAAGCATCGAACTGGGGCGGGAACAGCACCCAGGTGAGCATCTTCTTGCCGTCCACCGTGGTAAGCCAGCGGGCCTCGGTCTCGTGCTTGTCCAGCTGGCCCAGCAGGTGCTCGTTCTCGAAGGTGAGCTGCTTGATGGTATTGTCCGTTACTGCCACCAGCTCCGTGGGGAAGTCCATGGAGGCATAGGTGGTGAGCATGGTGCCGTCCTGTAGCACGCCGAAGGGCGAACCGAAGTCGAACCACAGATTGTCGGCCGTCAGGCGCACAATCTCGTTGCCGGGCACAATGTTGTAGATGCCCTGCAGGCCCTCGGCAAGGGCGCTGAAATAGAGGGACTTGCCGTCATCGGCCCATACCGGACCGTCGGCGTTGTACGGGAAGTCTGCCGTGAGGTCGCGGATGTTCAGCACCTCGGGGTTGGCGCTCTGGCCTTCCTCGCTCTCGTGATACTGCACATCGGCCACCATCAGACGCACCTTGTCGGCCTCATAGCCGTCGCGTTCCATGGAAAGCCAGGCAATGTGCTGGCCGTCCGGGCTCCACACCGGATGAGTGTCATAACCGCCCTCGAAGGTAACCTGCGTGGTTTCGCCGGTGAGGGGGCAGTAGATAAACAGGCAGGTATTTGTAGAGAAGGCATACTGCTTGCCTTCCAGTTTCTTGCAGGTGTAGGCAATGTAGCGGCCGTCCGGGCTCCAGCAAAGATCTGCTACGTCCGGGAAGGGGCCGTTGGGCAGCTGGAACAGCACATCGGCGCCGCCCAGGATGTCCATGCCTTCCGTGACCACGCCGTTTACCAGCGGGGCCACATAGGAATGGGGGATTTCCGTCATCCAGTGGTCCCAGTGGCGGTACATGAGGTCTTCCGTGGCGTAGGCCTCGGCCTTATCCAGCATGGGGTCGGTGTCCGAAGGCACCTCCACGGCACTGTGCACGTAGCCTACATAAATGATTTGGCTGCCGTCGGGGGAGAGGATGTAGTCGTCCATGCCGCCGGGGACATCGGCCCTCAGCGTTCTCAGACCCAGCTTGCCGTCTTTGTAGGGTGCCTCGAAGAGCTTGCCGCCCTGGAGGAAGAAGATGGACTGTCCGTCAGGGCTCCAGCGGGCCGATGCAATGCTCTTCCCGTCCCAGGTGAGCTGGGTGGGTTCGCCGCCCTCCACCGGCATCACGAACAGATTTCGGACGCTGCGGTTGGCGGCAATGTCAGTGTAGCTCACGCCGTAGAGGATGGTTTTCTTGTCGGGCGAAAGCTGCGGATCGCTCAGGCGGCCCAGCGCCAGGAGCACCTCGGGAGTCATGTGGCCATCGGCAATCTCCATCTGGGAAGGGCCGATATAACCTTCTTGCGGTTTCATTTCGTTGGTTTTACAGGCGGCCACAGCCAGGACGGCGGTTGCCAGCGCAATGAGTTTACGGTTCATATTTATCAAGTGCTTTTTTCAGTTCCTCTTTAACGCTTTGACGCAGACTCTCCGGCTCCAGTATCTCCAGACGGTCCCCATGGCGAAGCAGCTCCATGATGAAACCCGGATTGGGAATGACGCGGAGAACAAAAATATTGTTGCCCAGCCGGATTTGGCTGGGATGCAGCGGAAGGTCTTCCAAATAGGCGGCCTCTCGCTCCGTGGCGCGGATTTTCACCAGCTCCGGCTGCTGCCCTTCGTCCGGCAGGTAAATGCCATAACTGGCCTCGAAAAGCCGCTCCACGTCAAAGTCCTTGGGCATGGGAAAACGGGCTCCCGTGCGCTGCAGGGCCGTTATGCGGTCCATGGCGTAGGTGCGAAGGGCATCGGCCTCCTGGCTGTAGGCCACTATGTACCAACGCTTTTCGAATTCCTTCACTGCGTAAGGGTGGATGGTGCGGCGGTCCGTTTGCTGGCTCTGGTACTTCTTATAAGATAAGGAGAGCACGGCGTTGTCCAGCATGGCCTGCATTACGGGCACCAGGTACTTCTGGCCGGAGGGGACATCTTCCACGGCCACGCGGCCGCTCAGGCGCTCCTTGCCCAGGGTGAGCAGGCTGTTCACCGTAAACGTATTAATAAGGTAGTCCACCGCCTCGCGCTTATCTACAGCACTCTGGCTTTGGTCTATGCGGTAGCAATTGGTGCTGCGGTCGCAGGTAATGGTAATCCCGAAAAGATCTTCCACCGCGGTACGGTGGTTCATGAAACTGCGCCGGGGGTAGGGGATGCCGTAACGGTTCTCCCACTTGTCTTGCAACTGGGTGAGGGTGAGGCCCTTATCTCCGGCTTCTACGAATGATTGAACCAGGAAGATGTATTTGTCTACCAGTTCGGGTACCATGGCGGGTTAGCGTTCCTGCAGGCGGCCCTCCTGGAGGGTGTCGTACTGCAGACGCTTGCGGAAAATGTCTATGGCCGTGTAAATGGCGCTCATCATGGAACGGGGGTCTGCCTCGTCCCGGCCGGCCATATCGTATGCGGTGCCGTGGTCCGGCGACGTGCGCACAATGGGAAGGCCTGCGGTGAAGTTTACACCGTCGGAGAAGCACAGGGCCTTGAACGGGGCCAGGCCTTGGTCGTGATACATGGCCAGGGTGGCGTCGAAACGGCTGTAATTACCCAGCCCGAAGAAACCGTCGGGGGAATACGGGCCGAAGGCCTGGATGCCCTCTGCCTGAGCCTCCTGCACGGCTGGAAGGATGATGCTTTGCTCTTCGTCTCCCAGCAGGCCGCCGTCTCCGCAGTGGGGGTTCAGGCCCAGGACGGCAATCTTGGGATTGGGCACGCCGAAGTCCCGCTCCAGGGAAGCCTTCATGATGCGAAGTTTCCTCAGGATGCGCTCCTTGGTGATGCTCTTAGGCACGTCCCGCAGCGGAATATGGCCAGTGACCACGCCAATCTTCAGCTGGTCGCTTACCATAATCATGGTTACCTCGTCGGTGCCGAATTCCTTCTGCAGATACTCCGTGTGGCCGGTGTTGGAGAAGCCCTCCTCGTTCATGGCGCGCTTGTTGATGGGCGCGGTAACCAGCACGTCTATCTGGCCTTCCTTCAAGTCTTTCACCGCCATTTCCAGCGACTTGATGGCCGCCTTGGCGCTGTCCGGGGTGCTCTGGCCGGGCTCTGCGTAAATATTGTCCGGCAGGCAGTTCACCAGATTAATCTTCTTCTGCTTGGCATCGGCCGCCGAAGAAATCACATTGATATCCATAGGGCCAATGTTGTGCAGCGTCTTGCGGTAGAAGCCCATCAGCTTGGACGAGCCGTAGATAACGGGTGTGAAGGAATCCAGGATGCGCTCGTCGGCCAGCGACTTAATAATAACTTCGTATCCGATGCCGTTGCTATCACCCTGAGTGATGCCAACGACTAGTTTAGGAAGACTCATATTGTAACTTATCTATTAATCAAACTTTTAATTTCAAATCAACCTTTTCACAAAAAACGCACAGGCCCACCCTGCGACAACCCACGTTACCCCCTCCCGAAACCCCTCCCCTCGGGGGAGGGACTTTATAGCAGGGACTCATCCTCGGCTATATAACCAGTGTCTTCCGGCAGGTTCGGACGGTGGTAGGCGGCAACGGCCAGGGCGTCGCAGCGCTCGTTTTCGGGGTGTCCGGCATGCCCCTTGATCCAATGGAAAGCCACCCGGTGCTTGCTGTACACGGCGTCGAAACGGAGCCAGAGGTCCACATTCTTCTTTTTCTTGAATCCGGTGCGCTTCCAATTCTCCAGCCACCCGTCGTTGAGGGCCTTCACCACATAGGAGGAATCGCTCACCACGTGCACCTCGGCATTGTCCCACTTGATTTGTTCCAGGCCGATGATAACGGCCAGAAGCTCCATGCGGTTGTTGGTGGTGAGGGCAAAGCCGCCGGAGATTTCCTTCTCCAGCGCGCCGCAGCGCAGCACAATCCCATAGCCTCCGGGGCCGGGGTTTCCACTGGCGGCTCCGTCGGTGTACAGGTATATGGGAGGCTTCTTTTCCACTAGATGCAAAGATAAGAAAATTTTGCGTATCTTTGTAGAGATATGACATTAGTGGAAAACGTGAAAGCGCAGGTAGCCCAGAGCGCCCGCGTAAAGGAGGCCCTTCTGGCCAATGAGAAATCCCTGGAAACCATCGCCCAGGTGGCACAGCTGCTTATTAAAACGTACAAAGCCGGCGGCAAAAGCCTGTGGGCCGGTAACGGCGGCAGTGCGGCCGATGCTCAGCACATGGCGGCCGAACTGGTGAACAAGTTCCGGCTGAACCGAAGCGGCCTTCCCGCCATGGCCCTTACGGTGGATACTTCCATCCTCACCGCCATCGGCAACGACTATGGGTATGATCAGGTGTTTGTGCGCCAAATTGAGGCCTGTGGCTGCCCCGGAGACGTTTTTGTGGGCATTTCCACCTCGGGTTCATCGGCCAATCTGGTAGAGGCCCTCAAGGCCTGCAAGGCCAAGGGTTTAGTCACCGTGGCTCTGGTGGGAGGCAAGGCCTGCGCCATGGATGCCTACGATTATGTGATCCACGTTCCTTCTGAGGATACGCCCCGCATTCAGGAGTGCCAGACGCTTATCGGCCACATTCTTTGTGATGCCGTAGAGCAGTCTCTGTTTGGGGCAAATTCTTTTCTTTAGGTTAAATTGTTTTTTTATCCGTTAATACCCATGGTATTATCGGTTTTTTTTCGTACCTTTGCGCCGCAATTTGAAAGCAACTTTTAACAAACTATAAATTAACAACAAATTATGATCAGACTTGGTATTAACGGTTTTGGCCGTATCGGTCGTATGGTTTTCCGCGCTGCTGTGGAGAACTTCAACAAGGACATCGTGGTAGTAGGTATCAATGACCTCCTGGATCCCGATTATCTCGCTTACATGCTCAAGTACGACTCCGTGCACGGCGCATTCAACCATGACATCAAAGTCGAAGGCAACTATCTTATCGTAGACGGCAACAAGATTCAGGTCTTCTGCGAGAAGGATCCCGCCAACATCACCTGGGGTGCCCTCAACACCGACGTTGTTGTAGAGTCCACCGGTTTCTTCCTCACCGCCGAGCTCGCTGAGGCTCACATCAAGGCTGGTGCCAAGAAAGTTATCATGTCCGCTCCTTCCAAGGACGCTACCCCTATGTT
>DFLI01000118.1 GCA_002373715.1 Bacteroidales bacterium UBA3623 | reverse complement strand
GCCGTAAAGTCCAGAACCTGAGCATTTTGCAAAGTGGATAACAACCCTTCCTCCGCATACGCCCCGCTGAAATGGAAAACAAGGCTATTCATCTTTCAAAGATAAGCATTTTATCTGACAAAGGCATATAGTAATTTCAACAAAATATCAGTAATTTTGCATGATTAAGAAAAAGACAATTCCATACTATGAAAAGAGCTTTATATTCCCTTTCCGTGGCAGTAGCTTTCATGGCTGCCTCCGTGATTTCATCGGCCCAGGAGCGAGATTCTTTCCTCCTTGGCAGGGGTGTAGACAACTGGTTCATCAGCTTTGGCGGCGGCGTTAACACCGTGTACGACAACGCCCTGTTCGCCCCGGTTCAGCCGGCCGCACAATTCAACTTCGGCAAGTGGTTCACCCCTTCCCTGGCCCTTCGTGCAGGCTATCACGGCCTCTTTGCCCAGCCGGCCTCCAACGCAGAAACCTGGTTCTCCGGTGAGGGAAAATTCAATTTCAACCTGGCCCACGTAGATGTGATGTGGAACTTCCGCAACACCCTGGTAGGTTACAAGGAAACCCGCGTGTGGAATCCCGCCCTGTACTTCCGTTCCGGCCTCATGCTGGCCTATGGTGACAGCCAGCGCCGCCATCTGTATGCCATGGGCGCCGGCTGGTCCAACAGCTTCCGCGTGGCCGAGCATGTGAGCATCGCCCTGGATTTGTCGGCCGTCCTTGCCCCCGAAAAATCCATGCGCAAAGACCAGAGCGGCCGATTCGTCATCTTCCCCAGCGCCACCCTGGGCCTGGTGTTCGACCTTGGCAACCGCCGTTTCCGTCGGCCCTCCCCTAAGGCGGAAGCTCCGGACCCCAATATCATAGATAAGCTGCAGGTCCAGCTGGAAGAGGCCGATGCCCGCCTGGCCATTGCCCAGAACCGTGTGAGCAAGCTGCAGAAGGAAGCCTCCAAGCTGGAGAAGCTGCAGGAAGGCAAAACCTACGAATACCACGCCGGAGAGCTCTCTGAAGCCCAGCCTGTAGCCCCTGTGGCAGAGACCTTGGCCCAGCCGGAGATTCTCTATTTCAATGTAGGAAAGACCACCCTGGACGAACGTGAACTGGCCCGTCTGGAGTTCTATGCCCAGAATACCTTCAAGAAGAGCCAGAAGCTCCTTATCAGCGGCGCCGCAGACGCCGGTACCGGTAGCAAGGAGCTCAACGACCGCCTCTCCCGCCAGCGGGCAGAATACGTGAAAGACATCCTGGTAAAGCAGTTTGGTTACAACCCTGCCAACATCACCACCCAGGCCGATGTCATCCCCTCCACCTCCCCCATCAAGGGTCGTATCGTTACCATCGAAGTTCAGTAAATGGCAGAATCCAATTTCATAGACTACGTTCGCATCTTCTGCGCCAGCGGGCACGGAGGAGCCGGTAGCGCCCATTTGCACCGTGCCAAGTACGTGCCCAAGGGTGGGCCGGACGGCGGAGACGGTGGCCGCGGCGGCCATATCATCCTGCGGGTGAACCCCCAACTGTGGACGCTCATTCACCTGCGCTACCGCAAAGTGGTGAAAGCAGAGAACGGCGGCAACGGGGCCGAAACCCTCAAGCGGGGTAAGAACGGAGAAGACATTGTGCTGGAAGTGCCCCAGGGCGTGGTAGTGAAGGATGCAGAGACAGAAGAAGTTATCACCGAACTGGTAGAACCCGGCCAGGAATACATCCTTTGCCAGGGCGGCAAGGGCGGTTGGGGAAACGATCATTTCAAGAGCGCCACCAACCAGACGCCCCGCTATGCCCAGCCCGGAGAGGAGGGCCAGGAAGGCTGGTTCATCCTGGAGCTCAAAGTGCTGGCCGACGTTGGCCTGGTAGGCTTCCCCAATGCGGGTAAGAGCACCCTTCTGGCCGCCATCACATCGGCCAAACCTATAATTGCCAACTACGCCTTCACCACCCTGGAGCCCAATCTGGGAATAGTCCGCTATTACGACGACCGTTCCTTTGTGATGGCCGATATCCCGGGCATCATCGAAGGCGCCCACGAGGGAAAAGGCATCGGCATGCGCTTCCTCAGGCACATAGAGCGCAACTCTGTGCTGCTTTTCATGGTAGCGGCCGATGAACCCGACGTAGCCAAGGGATACAAGATTCTCCTGAAGGAACTGGAAGAATACAACCCGGAACTGCTGGTGAAAGACCGCGTGCTGGCCATCACCAAGACAGACCTCATAGACGAGAAGCAGAAAGCCAAAATAGAAAAGAAGCTTCCGGCCGATATCCCCCACGTCTTTATCTCCTCAGTGGCCCAAACCGGCCTGAACGAGCTTAAGGAAGCCCTATGGAAAGCCTTGTCCAGCTAGACCAGGAACTCACCCTCTGGCTCAACCAGCATAACCCTGAAGTCTTGAACGGATTCTGGGGTTTTCTCTCGTCCATTCCGGTGTGGATTCCCCTTTATATCTTTATCGGGGGCTTCGGCATTTGGAGACTGGGCTGGAAGAAGGGGCTGCTGCTCATTGCGGCCTGCCTCCTGGGGCTCCTGTTTACAGACCAGCTGGCCAACCTGTTCAAAAACGGCTTTATGCGGCTGCGCCCCTGTCACGACGCATGGATGCAAAACAATGGAGTCCTGTGCCCGAATGGAGTCAGC
>DFLI01000102.1 GCA_002373715.1 Bacteroidales bacterium UBA3623 | reverse complement strand
TTGGCGCCGTGTTCGTCCCGGCCTGTCTGGCGGTAATAGGAAGCTTCCAGCGACCACTTCTTGGGCTGATACTTGATATAACCGCCAAATACCTGCTGCCACTCCATGTAGTTATTGTCCGGGCCGCTGGTTCCGGTGTAAGACTGGCCCTGCATGCCGATATTCAGGAACAGCAGGGAAACGCCCAGAGGCGCAACAGGGAGGTCGTAATGATACCAGCCCAGTTGCATGGTTTTGTAGGGAAGGGCGCCGCCGGTGTAATAGGTGCTTCCGCTGGTGGTATTTTCCCCGTTCTGGTTCCATGCCAGGGCGGCGTGGAACTTGTGACCGTGGCCCTCGTAGCCCAGCCTCAGGACATCGTGGGAAGTGCCGGTGACCGACCAGTCGTTGGTGCCGATGATACGCTCGTCGTCATAGGCCAGGGCCTGTCGGCCCACCTGGGCGAAGAGGCCGCCATTGGTGTGGAGCTTCACCCAGGCTTCCTGGACGTTGAAGTCTCCGCGGGTGGCATCTCCCCAGATGCCGGCATGCTGGAAAACGGCTTTAACTTCCAGATGCGGTCGCAGATATCCCATCGCCAGGCGGGTCCTTTCCAGAAGGAAAGCCGCTTTGGAGGGATTTTCGGCATCTTCCTTGGGCAGTCCGCCGTTACGGATTTCTCCGCGGGCGAGGAACTGCAAATCGGCATAAAACGACTGCTCTTTTTCCTGTGCGGTGGCCTGGAGAAGGGGAAGCAGAAGAACCAGGCCTGCGAGTATTTTCTTCATTATGTGTGGTTTTTATTCTGCGTAGAGGAGGTAAGGCTTCCGCTGCTGTTTGAAAGCTTCCACGTCTTCCTTCCAGCAGGCCTTGATTTCGTCTGCCGAGGCTCCCTCTTCAATCATTTCGCGGATATAACGCTGACCCATCAGGAGGTCGAAGAAGCGGCGGAAGAAGCCCTGCTCCATGCCCTGCTCCTTGAGGATGGTGTATGCGTCAATGACATAGGTGAGATCCAGTCCTTTTTCGCGGATGGTCTTCTGGTCCATGTGCGAGAGATCTACTCCATAGCATTCCTGGCCCAGCAGCGGGGGATTGCTGGAACCCTTCACGCTCTGGGGAGTGAAGGTATAGGAGTACTTCACGTTCATGGCGGGATGGCCGTACTGCTGGAAAGGCTTGTCCGTGCCACGGCCCAGGCTTACCACCGTACCTTCAAAGCCGCAGAGGGAAGGATAGAGGTAGATGGACTGCATGTTGGGCAGGTTGGGGCTGGGGCGGACGGGCAGCTCGTAGAGCGTCTGGTGCGTGTAATTCTTGCAAGGTACCACGGTGAGGTCGCAGTCGTTGCCGGCTTTCAGCCACTTTTCTCCCTGGGCCATCTTTGCGAGTTCACCCAAGGTGAGGCCGTGGACGGTGGGAATGGGAAGGTGACCTACGCCGCTCTTCAGGCTCATGTCCAGGATGGGACCGTCTACGTACATGCCGTTTGGGTTGGGACGGTCCAGCAGGATCATCTTCTTACCGTGTTCGGCGCAGGCGCCCATCAGGTGGCACATGGTAATATAATAGGTGTAGAAACGAAGGCCTACGTCCTGGATGTCTACGATAAGAACGTCGAACATTCCCATGGCTTCCTCGGTGGGATGGTTGCCGCCGGCTCCGCCGTACAGGGAGAGGATGGGAACGCCCGTGAGGGGCTCTACGCCGTCGGCTACGTGGGAACCGTCGTCGGCCAGGTCACGGAAGCCGTGCTCCGGCGAGAAGATGGCGCTTACGTTCACGCCCTTGGCAATGAGGGTGTCCAGAATATGGGTTTGGGTATTGCCCACGAGGCCGGTCTGGTTGGAGAAAATGGCCACTCGCTGGCCCTCCAGAAGGGGCATGTAAACATCAAACTGCTCGTCTCCCAAAATGACGCGCTTCTGATGGGAAGCAGAGCAGGAGACCGTTACAAAGCCGCAGATAAGCAGGATGGCGGCCATCATCCGACGAAGGATTGTTGTCATTAGGTTGTTTGTATGGTTTATACCGCGAAGTTAGTGCCGATGTGGGAGAAATACAAATAATTTGTATATTTGTATACTAGACTTAGTAAATTTATTAACCAATAACCAATATTATGAAAAAAATTCTGACCGTTCTTGTGCTGGGCCTTTTTATTCTTAATGCATCGGCACAGGAAATTGTGAAAACCGGCATTAACGTGGGTCCCCTCCCCACCATTGGCTATAATTCTGATTTAGGTTGGCACTATGGCCTTATGTCGGATATCTTCTGGTACGGAGACGGATCCACGTACCCCGAGTACGTCTGGAAACTCAACGTAGAGGCTTCCTGGTACTCCAAGGGCAATTCCGTCTACCATGCCTTCTTTGACAGCAAGTATCTCATCCCCGGAGTGCGTATGTCGCTGGATCTGTCTTTCTTTGGAAACAAGACCAGTTCATTCTATGGCTTCAACGGCGGATCTTCCCTTTTTGTGGACGCGTTGGACCAGATTACCAACGAGAAGAATAAGAAATACTCCTTCAGCGAGCAGGGCCAGGGCTTTTACCTGATGAAGCGTAACATCCTTCGTGGTATGGCCCTCTTCCAGGGACGCTTTGGCCAGAGCCACTGGGGCTGGGCCGGCGGTCTTACCTTCCTGGGAATCACCACGGGCCATGCAGAGAACAAGGGCCTGGCCGGCTACGACAAGAAGGCAGGCCATCCCGCTACGGACCTCTCCCTCTATGACCTCTACGTCAAGCACGGCTTCATTCCCAAGGCCGAAGAATTTGGAGGCAAGCACCTGGAAGCCAAGGTGGGCGTGGTGTATGACACCCGCGACCACGAGAACAACCCAAGCAAGGGTACCAACCTGGAAGTGGTCCTGTATGGCTCCCCGGATATCCTGAACGGACGTTCTCAGGCAGACCGTACCAACTATCTTAAGTTGTCCCTCCAGTTCAAGCAGTTCTTTACGCTTGTTCCTGACAAACTGGTCTTGGGCGGCCGCATTGCCTTCCAGGGACTCCTGGCGGGACGTACTCCTTCCTATATGCTGCAGACTCTGCAGGTGATCAACTTCAAGCAGCTGAACCCGGAGGGCCTGGGTTCCGCCACCACCGTCCGCGGCTCTCTGTTCAACCGTCTTCAGGGAGAGAGCTTTGCCTGGACCAACCTGGAACTGCGCTGGAGCTTTGCCCGCTTTACGCTCTTTAACCAGAACTTCATCCTGGCCACCAACCCGTTCTTCGATATGGGTATGATCCTGAAACCGTACAAGCCTGCATCGGCCGATTTCAGCGGCTTTGCTGCCGATAACACGCTGGTGAACAAGATTACCGGAAAAACCGATAACAGCATCGTGGAATACGTGGCCAGCGACTTCTACAAGGAAGAAAAGCAGAAGCTGCACATGAGCGCCGGTATCGGCCTTCACGTAATCATGAACCAGAACTTCAACGTGAACTTCGAGTTTGGCAAGATCTTCTTCGACGGCCAGAAGTTTGGCTGGAAGAACAATGACGGAGCAGGTCTGGGCATCAATATCGGTCTACAATACATCTTCTAGTATGAAAAAAGTATTGCATTTTGCGGCCATCGGCCTGGTGGCCCTTTCCCTGAACGCTTGCGTTGCGGGTAAGTTCATGAGCAAGTATGCCCTGCAGCCCAAGGATCACGGAGTAGACGATATTGAACGCACCCGTCATAAGGCAGATTCACTCCTGCCCGGCTCTACCGCCTGGTACGACGGCCTCAAGGCCCAGGGCATTCTGAAAGACACCTGGACCACCAGTGACGAAGGATATAAACTGCATGCCTGCTATGTGCCGGCCGCCAACCCCGCCGATGCACAGGGTACGGCCATTGTGGTGCACGGCTACAAGGACAACCACTTTGTATTCCTGTACCTGGTTCGCATGTACCGGGATATCCTGAACTACAACGTCCTGTTCCCGGATTTGCAGTATCACGGCTATTCCGAGGGAGATGAGATTCAGATGGGCTGGAAAGACCGTCTGGATATGCTCAAATGGATTGATATTGCCCACAATATCTTCAAGGACGATTTTATGGTTCTCCACGGTGTATCCATGGGCGCTGCCACGGTGATGATGACTAGCGGAGAACCTCTGCCGGATTACGTGAAGTGCTTTGTTGAAGACTGCGGCTATGCCTCTGTGGTGACTCAGTTCAACTACAACCGCAAGCAGAGTTTTGGCTTCATTCCTCCGGATGTGCTGCAGAGCGCTTCTCTGGTAACCAAGAATCGGCATGGCTGGAGCTTCTGGGAGGCTTCTTCCGTGAATCAGCTGGCTAAGTGCGACCGCCCCATGCTTTTTATCCACGGAGATGCCGACGACTTTGTGCCTTTTGACAACCTCCAGATGAATTATGACGCCAAGGTAAAGGGTTACAAAGAAATGTACGTCTGCCACGGCGCAATTCATGCTAACTCCTATCAGAAGGATCCCGAGATGTACATTCACCGGGTATCCAATTTCTTGAAAACCGTGAAGAATATGATTGCAGACGGCGTATATCCTCTGGGAGCCGGCTGCGCTTACATTCCCGAATAATATGAGTTCTCAATTTATCTTAGCCCTGGATCAAGGTACAAGCTCCTCCAGGGCTATTGTCTTTGACCACGAAGGCAATATCTGCTCCGTAGCGCAGCAGGAATTTACGCAGTACTTCCCCCAGCCCGGCTGGGTGGAGCACAACCCCATGGAAATCTGGTCTTCCGAGGCCGCCGTCATTGCCGAGGCCATTACCCTGAAGGGTATCAACGGCAGGGACATTGCCGCCATCGGCATAACTAATCAGCGAGAAACCACCATTGTGTGGGATGCAGAAACGGGTGCCCCCGTGTACAACGCCATTGTCTGGCAGGACAGGCGCACATCGGCCTTTTGCGATGAACTGAAGGCCCGCGGGCTGGTGGATAAGATTCGGGAGAAGACGGGTCTTATCATAGACGCTTATTTCTCCGGCACCAAGATTAAATGGATTCTGGACAATGTGCCCGGTGCCCGTGAGAAAGCCGAAGCCGGCAAGCTCCGTTTCGGTACCGTGGACACCTGGCTGGTTTGGCAGCTCACCCGCGGAGAAAAGCACGTGACGGACGTTTCCAACGCCTCCCGTACCATGCTGTTCAACATTAACACGCTGGAATGGGATAAGGAAATGCTGGAACTGCTGAACATCCCTATCTCCATGATGCCGCGCGTGTGCTCTTCCTCCGAGGTGTATGGTCACACCAAAACCACCCTCTTTGCCCACGAGGTTCCCATTGCCGGCATTGCCGGAGACCAGCAGGCGGCCCTTTTCGGCCAGATGTGTACGGAGCCCGGATCGGTGAAGAACACCTACGGAACCGGCTGCTTCCTGCTCATGAATACGGGTACTAAGCCCATCCTTTCCAAGAACAACCTCCTCACCACTGTGGCCTGGAAGATAGGGGACACGGTGAACTACGCCCTGGAAGGCTCCATCTTTGTGGGCGGTTCCGTGGTGCAGTGGTTGCGTGACGGCCTGGGCGTCATCCGCTCTTCTTCCGAGATTGAGGCCCTTGCGGCCACGGTTCCGGATAACGGCGGCGTTTACTTCGTGCCGGCCCTCACCGGCATGGGCGCCCCGTACTGGGATCAGTATGCCCATGGTGTCATTTGCGGCATTACCCGTGGCAGCACGGCGGCTCATATTGCCCGCGCGGCGCTGGAGGGCATTGCTTTCCAGACCATGGATATAGTGAAGGCCATGGAGAAGGACGCCGGCGTGCCTCTGGCAGAGCTGAAGGTGGACGGCGGCGCCTCCCGCAACAACCTCATGATGCAGTTCCAGGCAGATATCCTGGGCACCAACGTGGTACGCCCCGTGGTAACGGAGACCACGGCCATGGGCGCCTGCTACCTGGCCGGCCTGGCCGTCGGCTACTGGAACTCCCTGGACGAGATTAAGGCCCAGTGGCAGGTGGAGCGTTGCTTCCAGCCCTCCGGAGCCGATATGACTGAGGTAAAGGCCGGTTGGGCCGATGCCATTGCAAGAACCATAAACAAGTAAACTATGAATCCTGCTTTTACTTTTGAATTTCTGGGGACCCTGCTGCTGGTCCTCTTCGGTGACGGTGTATGCGCCGCCTGTTCCCTTAACAAGTCCAAGGCGCAGGGCGCAGGCTGGGTGGTTATTGCCCTGGCCTGGGGCCTGGCCGTGATGATGGGCGTACTGGTGGCCGGCCCGGTTTCCGGTGCCCACCTGAACCCCGCCGTTACTTTGGGCCTGGCCATTGCCGGTAAGTTTGCCTGGGACCTGGTGCTGGGTTATATTGTGGCCCAGATGCTGGGCGGCTTTGTGGGCGCCTGCCTGGTGTGGGTATTCTACAAAGACCACTACAAGGCCACCGCTGACCAGCCCGATACCATGCTGGGAACCTTCTGCACCATGCCCGCCATTTGGAACCCCTGGCGCAACTTCCTCAGTGAGTTCATTGCCACCTGCATCCTGGTGTTCGTTATCCTGGCCCTGGGTACGCAGGGGAACGCTTTCCAGGTAGGTCCTGTGAGCGCTTCCACCGGTGCCATCGGCGCATGGCCGGTTACCTGCCTCATTATGGCTCTGGGTATGTCCCTGGGCGGAACCACCGGTTATGCCATGAACCCGGCCCGTGACCTTTCGCCGCGCTGCGCCCATGCCGTGCTGCCCATCCAGGGCAAGCGTGACAGCGGCTGGAACTACAGCTGGGTGCCGGTTGCAGGCCCCATGCTGGGTGCCTGCCTGGCCGCCGGCCTTTTCCTGCTGGTGTTCTAGCGTGGAGATAAGCTGCTGAACAGTAGCGCTTTAAACAAATGGCTCCTGGTAAAAACTACCAGGAGCCATTTGTTTATGTCTCAGTGAATCAGAGATTTATATCCACGTGCTACTTCCGCTCTTCCTTCAGGGTTAGGGCCATGAAGAAGATGGACAGGAGGCAGGCGGCCAGTAGCAGGACGAAAGTCCAGTTCCAGCCAAACTGCTGGGCCACCCAGCCAATGACCGTATTGGCCAGGATGAAAGTGCCCAGGAAGTAGCCGAAGAAGCCGGTGAGGCCGGCGGCCGTGCCCGCTGCGTTCTTGGGAGCCAGATCCAGCGCCTGTACGCCGATGAGCATCACGGGCCCGTAGATGAAGAAACCAATGCCGATGAGGCAGATGATAACCATGGTAAGGTTGTCAATGAATCTCCAGTACAGCACGATGAACACCAGCACCAGGCCCATGAACAGGATGGTGGGCAGGGCCCGCTTGCCGTGGAAGAGCTTGTCCGACAGCCAGCCGCAGAGGAGGGTTCCCGGGATGGCGGCGAACTCGT
>DFLI01000023.1:2543-11149 GCA_002373715.1 Bacteroidales bacterium UBA3623 | reverse complement strand
TATCGGGACCGAAGTTGGAGGAACCGTCGTAACGGAAGGTATAGGTGAGCAAATAGCGGTTGTCGTAGTTGTAAGTCTCACGGGTGAAGAAGGAGGCCATGGCGCTGGAACCGAAACCGGAGTTCACCTTGGGAGTACCGGTTGCGAGAGCCAGGTTACGAACTTCGTCGGAAGGGAGGTCCGTATTGGCGGCTCTCAGATAGTTCCAACGGGATTCCCAGGCTTCCTGACCCACCATCGCGCTGAAGCTGTGCTTGCCGAAGGTGTTGGCATAGGTGAGGTAGTTCTTCACAGACCAGTAAGTGCTGTTGTTCTGCTGCTGGCTGATGGAGTTGCTACCCTGCTGGAAAGTACCGAGGCTGATCTTGGGTTTGTAAGTATCGGCCTGTGAGGAGCTGATGTCAAAGCCCAGTTCGGTGCGGAACACCAGGTGCTTGATGGGCGTGAGTTCGGCATAAATGTTACCGGTGAGTTTCTGACGCTTCAGCTTATTCTCGTTGTACATGGCCAGGGCCACCGGGTTCTTGGTGGTGTAACCCTCACGCACAACGGTGGAGTAGTTGCCGTCGATATCGTAAACGGGGATGTCGGGCAGGGAGGACAGAGAGTAGAAGATAACACCTTCCTGACCGTCGGCCAGCTTCAGGTTATCGTGGGTGAGAGCCCAGGTGGCGTTCACACCCAGTTTGAACCATTCCTTGAGCTGGGCATCCAGGTTGGTACGGAAACTCAGACGGTCGAAGTTGGAACCGATGATGGTACCTTCCTGGTTCATGTAGGAACCGGAAACATAGTATTGGACCTTCTCGGAACCGCCCTGGGCGCTTACCTGATGCTGGTGCTGGAGAGCGGTGCGGAACACCTCGTCCTGCCAGTTGGTACCCTTACCCAGGATGGAAGGATCTGCATACATGGCGTTGGCCTCAACCTCGCCCAGGTCTACCATATCATTATAGAACTCGGCAAACTCGCGCAGGTTGAGCATGCGGATGCGGCTGTTCTGGCGGGAGACGGCAAACATACCGTCATAGGAGAACTTGGCATCGCCGGCCTTACCGTGCTTGGTGGTGATGAGCACAACACCGTTGGCGCCCTGGGCGCCGTAAATAGCAGTGGCAGAGGCATCCTTCAGGATTTCCATGCTCACAATATCGGCCGGGTTAATGGTGGACAGAGGGGAGATGGTGGACACACGACCATTACCCAGAGCATCACCGAGACCGAAGTCGGCACCGGAATTACCGCCACCCTGAACAATCACGCCGTCAATCACATACAGAGGTTCGGCGTTGGCGTTCACCGTGGCCTGGCCACGAACGCGGATGGAGGAGCTGGAACCAGGAGCACCGGACGTCTGCACGGCGGAAACACCGGCGGCGCGTCCCTGCAGGGACTGGTCCAGGTTGGTGATGATGGAGCCCTTCAGGTCTTCTTCCTTCATAGAGACGGAAGCGCCGGAGAGGTCACTCCTTTTCATAACACCGTAACCCACGACGACAACCTCGTCGAGGAATTCGGCATCCTCTTTCAGGAGTACGTTGATGACAGACTGGCTGCCAACAGCGATTTCCTGCGTTGCATAGCCGATGGAAGAGAACACGAGCGTAGCGCCGGGCTTCACCGTGATCACGTAGTTTCCATCCAGGTCTGTGATGACACCATTGTTGGTGCCCTTCTCCATGACACTGACTCCGATCGCCGGTCCCTGGTCGTCAGAAACCTTACCCGTCACCTTGTTCTGTGCGAACAAGGCGGTGGTGGCGAGGAGTGCCAGCATGAAGGTCACAAATTTTTGTTTCATGCTACTTGATTTGTTGGTTAATAAATTAATTATTGGTTTAGATTTGAAATAGCTTCTTTAATTACATCAATGGTGTAGTCCGTGATGTAAACGCCGTTCAGGCCCTGGGCTTCCTGGGCCGGGTCTCCGGCGTAAGGGTCTCCGTGTTCCCACTGGGTGTGTACCGGACGGGCAAAACCGCTCCAACCCCAGAAGTTAACGCCCTGGAGCATACCGCCCACCTGGGAGAACACATATGCATAATAGGTATCGCGTGCGCGCGTGGTAGCCTCCATGGAAGGATTGAAGCCGTCCCTGGGGAAGCCAAACTCTTCCAACACAACGGGCTGCCCCATCTTGCGGGCCAGTTCGTGATGCAGGCCGATGTATTCGCCCGTCTTCTCAATGGCATTGGGCAGGTCTTCGGAAAGGCTGCCTTCGCGGGCCCAGCTCCAGTTGTAGGGCCAGATATGAATGGTCATGTAGTCTACGCCGGGGATGGAGCAAACACGCTCCAGGAGTTCCTCACTCATTTCGCAGCCCCAGACGCCCTCGTTTCCGGTAGAAAGAAGGTGATTGGGGTCTATGGATTTGATGATGCGGGCGCTTTCGGTGAGCCAGCCGATAAAACCGTCCTGCACGGCAGGGTCGGAAGAGAAGCAGCGGGGCTCGTTGCCAATCTGCCAGGCAAAGATGGCGGGATCTTCCTTATAAGGTTTGCCGGTGATGGAGTTGGTGCGGCCCACGATAGCCTTCACGTGGTTGTAGAAAAGTTCCTGAGCGGGGGCGCAAGTTTGGAACTTGGCCATCTGCTGCATGAAAGGCCAGTAACCGTCGATGAGCGGAATAAGAGCCTTTTCACCGGTGGCCCACTCCAGGTACTGACCGTAACCACCGCTCCATTCCCAGGAGTTGTTCAGATACAGGACAGCCTGCATATCCCGCTTGCCCAGTTCTACCAGGAAACGGTCCAGGCCCACCAGAAGGGCCTCGTTATAAACACCGGGTTCCTGCTCCAGGGTGGGTTCTACGCGGGAGAAAACACCATTGGCTCCCTGGGCGCCCACCAGCACGCGAAGATTGGTGAGACCGAGGGCCTTAAGGGTATCCAGCTCCATGGTAAGACGCTCAAAATTACCGCCTTCGCCATCGGAAGCCAGAATGGGGCCATACCAGAAATTGGTGCCGATATATGTATAAGGCTTGCCCGCGCGCACGAACTTACCGTCCTGCACGGTGACGAATGAAGGCTTTTGGGAGCAACTGAAGGCAAGCAGGGCTGCACACGCCCAAACTGCCAGTTTTGGTGTTATTTTCATTATGTTGGCCGACATAAATATCTACAGTGCAAAGTTACACCATAGATACGGCCATAAAAAATGAAAAATTAACTAAATGTAATACTTTTTTGACATACCGCTACACATACACTCTATTCTTGGTGAAGAGAGCCCTGAAATCTCGGGGAGTATAGCCTCGGCGGGCCTTGAAGATGCGGTTGAAATTGGACAAATTGTTAAAGCCGCAGGCGTAGGAGATTTCGGAGATACTGGTGGTGGTATCTACCAGCAGGCGGGCCGCATTGCCAAGGCGGACGTCTATGATATAATCCGACAGGGTGCGGGTGGTGTGCTGCTTGAAAAAACGGCTGAAAGCACTGGGGGTCATACCCACCAGGGCCGCCAAATCTTCCAAACGCAAATCTTCTGCATAATGGATGGAAATAAACTCCTTCACCTTGGCCACGCGGCGGCTCTCACGGTCTGCCTTAACATCGGCAAATGAGGTAGAAGCCAAGGTGCGGGCGTCCTGATCCTGAGACAGTTCGTAAAAAATCTTGAGCATGGTGAGGAACTGCTCAAAACGCTCGTTCATGTTGGGCAGGCTGTCCAGGAAATTGTATACCCGCATAATACCGGTCATGGAAAAAGCCACTCCCAGACGGGCCTCTTCAAACATCTTCTGGATGGAGGCAAACTGGGTACGGCCCAGCAGGCGCTCGTCCAGTAGAGTATCCGAAAACTGAATGGTAATTTCCCTTACGTCCGGCTCCGTGCAGTTGCCTTGCTGCCAGGCGTGCTCCAAACCGTCTCCGGTTACCAGCACCAGATCATAGTCCCCTATTTCCTCAATACTATCCCCTACCACACGGTGAACGCCGCGGCCACGTTCCACAAAATTGAGTTCGAATTCCCGGTGAGAATGAATGGGATAGAGGAACTCGCTCTTGTGACGTTCTACGATGTAAAAACAGTCTTTATCGGTAATGGGAGGGGTTTCCCGTAATACTTTTGACATAAAATAATACTATTTTCACCTAGTAGGCCGCTGTCTGACGGGAAATATTGAGCTGCTGAATCTTGTAGGTCTCCTGTCCTGAGGACGTAGCATAGATAGTTACCTGGAAAAGTTCGCCTCCGGCATTAAGCTGGCCGATGAGATACTTTTTATTGGCTTCGGAAGCTTTGTGCGTTACCTCGAAGGAACGGGGGGTATTGGAAGCAAAGAAGTTGCGGAGAATTTCGCGGGCCTGCTTCTTGGAGCAGTTTCGGGAGGTGGAAAGGACAGTGACGTCCAGATTGTCTGCAAACCAGGTAGAGAGCGAGGCTTCGTCTCCCTGTGCCAGATATTTGGTGATGGAGGAGAAAACGGAGAACTCTCCCTGTGGCTGCTGGGTGCGGGAACTGGTGTTGGAAATAAGGTATGACTGAGCATGGGCCGCCCAGCCAGAAAGCAGCGCAACCGACACCAATACCGTATGCAAAAGTTTGTTCATCGGCCTAGTTGCTTGCAAATTCCGCGCCGAATAATTACTTTTGTATCAGAATGAACATTCAGTTAATAACGGTTGGGAAAACGGATGTTTCCTGGGTAAAGGAAGGCCTGGATCTTTACGGTTCCCGGCTCAAGCACTACGTTCCCTTTACCGTGCAGGAGATTCCCGAACTCAAGAAAGTATCGGCCCTGAGCCAGGCCCAAATCAAAGAGAAAGAGGGAGAACTGATCCTCAAGCTGGTGGGCCCGCAGGATCTTCTGGTGCTACTGGACGAACATGGGCACGAATACCGCTCCATGGAATTTGCAGACCACCTGCAAAAACTCATGGCCCGGGGGCCCAAGAACCTGGTGTTCGTGATTGGCGGGGCATACGGCTTCTCCGACGAGGTATACAACCGTTCTTTTGAAGGGATTTCCCTCTCCCGCATGACTTTCTCCCATCAAATGGTTCGCACGATTTTTGCGGAGCAGCTCTACCGGGCTTTTACCATCCTCAAGGGAGAGCCCTATCACCATGAATAGGAAACGTCTCATAAGGCAATGGATAGCGGTGGCGCTGCTGGCGGCCGCCTGCATTACCTATGTCATATCGGCCCTGGTGGGAACCGGGCGCTCGGATGTGAACTCCGCCGCCGTGGAGATGAGCCGGAGGGTAGAATTCAGAATGGCCAGACTGGACCTTTTCATCCAGCAGGCCATGGAAGGAGACCTTAGCTCCTGGATGGATTTGCAGGGACTTCCGGAAGACATGGTGGTATACCGGTATGTGGAAGATTCCCTCCAAAGCTGGGTGAACCAGTTCCCCATCCGTAACGACGACATTCACCTGCGCACGCTGGTGCAGCGGCTGGGAGACTCCCGCAGCGCCATCTCCTCGCCGCTGGGAGATGCCTCAGAGCTGCCAACCTTTGTTAATTACGGTCCCAAATGGTACCTGGTCAAGGCCGTAGACGGCCCCGGGTGCAAGGTGGTGGGCGGCCTGGAAATAGCCAACGAACTGCAGGCGGGAGCCCAGAGCGGCGTAAACCACCATTTCCGCATCAATGAAAGATATAGCGTACGGCCCCTCTCTACAGGCGTGGGCGCTCCCGTGTGCGTAGACGGGGTACCGCTGTTCCTCCTCACCGACGAAACCCTGGCCGAGCCTTCCGGCTCGCACTCGGCCCTGCTATGGGTAGCCCTCATCCTATTCTTTGCCGGGCTTACGCTGCTCCTGAGCGTACACCCTTCCATTCCCTGGCTCACGGGCATCACACTGGTCCAGCTGGCCGTATTGGCCTGGCTGTATTTCAAAGGGCCGCACCTGTTCCAGAACACCCAGCTCTTCTCTCCCCTCCTGTATGCCGACGGTCCCCTCCTCTACTCACTGGGCGCCGTCATCCTGGTGAATCTGGGCATCAATATGGTGGTCCTGAACCTCTTCCTGGTTCGCTGGACCCTCCTCAAGCAAATCCGGCGCCATAATTCCAGGGCTTTGCAGATAGCATTAGCCAGCCTGCTCGTGGGCCTGCTCATTGCCATCGGCACTTACTTCCACATCACCTTCCGAAGCATCCTGATAAACTCCAGCATTAACCTGGAACTGTACAAGGTGTTCCTGGTGAACGGTTACACGGCCCTGGTGTACATCTCCTTCCTGGCCCTGTCCATCACCCTGCCGGTGCTGCTGCAAATTCTGTCGCCTTTCATCCGGAGCCTGCTGGGCTTCCGATACGACATGTTCACCCCCCTGGGACGTCTGATCTATGCGGTTTGCATCGGCGTATACTTTGTGGTGGCATCCTCCACCCTGGGCTTCAGCAAAGAGCAGCGGCGCATTGACGTGTGGGCCGCCCGCCTGGCCATGGACCGTGACATTGCCCTGGAAATCCAGCTTCGCAGTGCCGAGAGTTCCATCGCATCAGACCCCATGATTGGCGCGTTGTCCGTGCTGGAAGGAAGTGCCGATATCATCCGCAGCCGCCTCACCAGCGCCTTCATGGGCCGCATCTCGCAAGACTACGATATCACGGTTGTGCTCCCCGGGGCCGATGCCAGCGTAGGTGCCACCTACCAGGACCGCATTCGCAGCGGCACCCGCCTGGGAGATAATTCTCACTTCTTCTACAGCAGCCTGGGAGGCGGACGTACGGCCTACACCGGCATCTTCTCCTATTATGTAGAGAACTACGGCTCCAGCCTGGTGCTGGTAAGCGTAGAATCCAAGCACAACCGCGAAGACCGCGGCTACCTGAGCCTGCTGGGCATCACAGACCCCGGCCGCGTCTCCCTGCCCTCCGTATACTCCTGGGCCAAGTACAACACCGACAAACTGGTGCAGTACAAGGGCTCCTACGCATATCCCACCCTCTATTCGGGCCGATTGAGAGAACTAGCCCAGCAGCACTCCAGCGGTCACGTAGACCTGGAAGGCTGGTGTCACTTTGTGCGCAACGTCTCCGAAGAGGAAGTCATCGTTATCTCCCGTCCCCAGACGGAATGGCTGTACTATGTGGTGGAGGCCTTCCTCTTTTCCATCCTGGCCTTCGGCCTCATTACTTGGATTTCCTGGAGAAAACGCAACGCCGGAGGCCGGCGCTACTTCCAGAGCCGCATCAGCCTGGTGGTATATATTTCCCTGCTGGTCACGCTGGTGGCCATGGCCGTGTTCAGTGTCTGGTTCGTTTACAAGCGCAACAACGCAGACATGAACAGCGTCATGACTTCCCGCATCAACACCCTGCAAGGTATGTTGCAGGAACACCTGCGCCAGGTAGAGGGCGTTGAGCAGCTCACCACCACCCAAACCCTGGCCGCCGTGGAAGGCGTGGGTAACAACCTCCGCTGCGACATCTCGCTCTTTGACGTGGCCGGCCGCCTGGTCATGAGCACCACCCCCGAGGTATACGACCGCATGATTCTGGGGCACCGCCTGGACGACGAAGCCTTCTACAATATTATCTACGCCCACAAGCGCTTCTATATGCAGAGGGAAAAGGCCAGCCGCCGCAGCTATTATGCCCTGTACGCTCCTGTATTCAACAGCAGCGGTAATATGGTAGCCATTGTGTCTTCTCCTTTCACAGACCTTTCCCAGGACTTTGAAAGCGAGGTTGTCCTGCACGTAACCACGGTTATCACCATCTTCCTGCTGCTGCTCCTCATTTCCCGCTTTGTCACTTACATCATGGTGAGCCGTCTGTTCCGGCCCCTTACCGCCCTCAGCCGCAAGATGACGGTGAGCGACATTGACCACCTGGAGCCCCTGGTGTACTACGGAGATGACGAGATTACGCCCCTGGTGGAAACCTACAACCGCATGGTGCAGGTGCTGGGAGAGAGTTCCCGTCGCCTGGCCCAGGTAGAAAGAGATAAGGCCTGGACAGATATGGCCCGTCGCGTAGCGCACGATTTGAAGAACCCTCTTACGCCCATCAAACTGCAGCTCCAGATGCTCATGCGCATGAAGGAGTCCGGCAACCCGGCCTGGCAGGAGCGCTTTGACGAGGTAGCCTCAACGGTGCTTTATCACGTAGATTTATTGGCCGATTCTGCCGACCAGTTCTCCACCTTCGCCAAGATGTACGACCAGAAGTCTGAACGGATAGACCTGGACGCCCTGGTGCGCCAGGAAGTAGATTTGTTCGACTCCCGCGAAGACGTGGACATCGAATACTTCGGGCTGGAGGGCGCCTTTGTGCAGGCTCCCCGTCCTCAGCTCACCCGCGTGGTGGTGAACCTCATCACCAACGCCATCCAGGCTGTGGAAGACGTGCCCGCCCCTCGCCGCCTGCTGGTGGCCGTGCGCAACTCTGCCGAAGACGGCTTCTATAATGTAGTGGTGGAAGACAACGGTCCCGGCGTTTCCGAACAGAACCAGGACAAGATTTTTACCCCGGACTTCACCACCAAGACCAGTGGATCCGGCCTGGGCCTTGCCATCTGCAAACGTATTGTAGAACACTGTGGCGGCGCCATTTCTTACTCCCGTTCCTTCACCCTGGGAGGCGCCTGCTTCACCGTCAAGCTTCCGAAGGCGTAGTCTCTTCTGTGAACATGCGCTCGAAAA
>DFLI01000023.1:0-2482 GCA_002373715.1 Bacteroidales bacterium UBA3623 | reverse complement strand
GAAAACGGTAAGGTTTACGGCTTCAGGGTAACCATTTAAAGCCCGGGAGGCGCGCGGAAGCCCCGTTCCCTATAAAAATTTGCAGAAAAAAGGACAAATCGTTAATTTTGTGGGCTAAAAGAAATTAACGAATAACTAATTGATACATTTTTATGGCAACAACTGCTGATCTGAAGAACGGAATGTACATCATGTTCAACGGCAAACCCTGCGCCGTTGTGTACTTCCAGCACGTGAAACCCGGCAAGGGCCCTGCCTTTGTCAAGACCAAACTGCGCAACCTGGAGAACGGCCGCATCCTGGAGAACACCTTCACCGCCGGTGTGAAGCTGGACACCATCAGCGTAGAGCGTCGTCCCTACCAGTTCCTCTATGACGACGGAGAGGCTTTCAACTTCATGCACGAAGAAACCTACGAGCAGATTACCCTCCCCCACGACGTAGTAGAGAACGCAGACCTCATGAAGGAAGGCCAGCACGTGGAAATGATGTTCATGACCGAACCCGAAGAGCGCTGCCTCACCTGCGAACTTCCCACCTATGTAACCCTGGAGGTTACCTATAGCGAGCCTGCTGTGAAGGGCAACACCGCCAGCACCAGCGCCCTCAAGGAAGTTACCCTGGAGACCGGTGCCAAGATTATGGTTCCGCTCTTTATCGAAACCGGTGAGATTATCACGGTGAACACCACCGACCGTTCCTACGGCCAGCGCGTGAAATAATCGGCCACTGCTTCAAGCAGCCACTTAGGCGTAGAAGTTGCGCCGCAGATTCCAACCCGGTCCTGGTCCTTAACCCAGGCCGGGTTTATTTCATCCAGACGGCCTATGACGTGGGTGCGGGGATTGACGCTGCGGCATAGGTCGCTCAGAACCTTACCGTTGGAGGAGGACTTGCCGGACACAAAGATAATGACATCGTGCGTACGGGCAAACTGAACCAGCTTTTCGTGGCGGGAGGCCACCTGGGCACAGATGGTATTGTGAACGGTAAGCTTGGCGCCACGCTCAAGCAGCATTTTACAAATTTCCTTGTATTCCAGCGGGCTCTTGGTGGTTTGGGAGAAGATTTCCATGGGCTGGGAGAAATCCAGCTGGTCCATGGCCTCTTCCAGCATCTGCTTGTTTTCCACCACCAGGGCGTCTCCGTCCACCTGACCCAACAGGCCCAGAACCTCTGCATGACCCACCCGGCCAAAGATAATCACCTCTCCGTGGCCGCCGTTCTGGTGCAGGCGGGCATAAGCCTCGCGAATGCTGCGCTGCAGCTGGAGCACTACGGGACAGGAACAGTCAATGACGGTGAGATGGCGGCCCAGGGCCGATTCATAGGTAGAAGGCGGCTCTCCGTGGGCCCGGATAAGGACGGTCTCTCCCTCCGGAACTTCTTCCAAACTGCTCACCGTTATCAAGCCCTGCTGCTGCAGGCGGCCTAATTCTGCGTCGTTGTGCACGATGGCGCCCAGAGAGTACAATCGGCCTCCCTGCGAAAGGAAATCCTCTGCGCGGGTAATGGCGCGAATCACTCCTCCGCAGAAGCCGGAACCGGGGTCTATCTCTACGCTTAACATGACAGGCCGGGGCTTTCCAGAATATTGAATTTTCCTTGCAGCACGCCCAGAATCCAGACCAGTTCCTCGTGCAAGGTCATGTGCGTATTGTCCAGCACATAAGCATCGGCGGCCTGCCGCAGAGGAGAGGTGGGCCGATGGGAATCTCTGTAATCTCTGTCTTTGAGGTTCTCCTGAACTTCCTCCAGGGTGGTCTTTTCTCCCTTTTGGAGGAGTTCCTCATAGCGGCGCTGGGCCCTCACGGCAGGGTCTGCCGTCATGAAGATCTTGAGTTCTGCGTTAGGAAATACAGTAGTGCCAATATCACGGCCATCCATGATAACACGGCCGCTTTGAGCAAATTTGTGCAGTTTGTCGTCTACCCAGTTGCGCACCTGCGGAATGGCGCTTACCGGGCTCACGTACTGGGATACTTCCCAGCCCCGGATTTCCTTTTCTATGCAACGCTCTCCCAGGAACAGCTTGGTGGCACCTTCCTCCCGGCGAAAGTGAAGGCTTAGCGGTTCCATCACCGGCAGCAGGGCTGCCTCGTCTATTTTGCCATTGGCAATGACGCTGGCTTCCAGACCTGCCAGCGTTACGCCACGGTACATGGCACCGCTGTCCAGATAGAGGAAACCATATTCTGCGGCTACCATTTTGGCGAAGGTGCTCTTTCCGGTGGAAGAATAGCCGTCTACGGCAATGATGATGTCGGGAATCCTATTCATAGTTTGAACGGGTTAGTTTTACAAAAATAGAATATTTTTGCGATATTTGCATAATATAACCCTATTCACCGATGAAGATTCTGATTGTAGACGACGAGAGGGCCATCCGTTACTCCCTGAAAGAAATCCTGGAAATGGAAGGCTATCAGGTAGAAACTGCCGAAAACGGACAGGAAGGCCTCCAGAAAGCCGAAAAGGAAAA
>DFLI01000005.1 GCA_002373715.1 Bacteroidales bacterium UBA3623 | reverse complement strand
TCGGCCACCTGCAGACTCACGCGGTTTTCCACGCCGGCCTTCCGGGCCTTTTCCATCACCAGGGCCATCATGCCCTCGGAGATATCGGCCCCTATGACGTGGCTTCCTTCTGCAGCGGCCTTGGCGGTTACGATGGTGCTGTCTCCCGTACCGCAGGCCACATCCAGAATCTGCTGCGGCGTTCCGTCTACGATTTCTTTGAGGGCGTGGCGCCGCCAGATTTTGTCCACGTTCAGAGACATGATGTGGTTGAGCTTGTCGTAGGAAGGGGCAATCTCATCGAACATCTGCTGGATCTTCTCTTTCTTAGGCATTTTTCTTAAAGAAATGGAATTCTTCCGGAACGGGGTCGTAACCGCTTCCTCCCCAGGGATGGCAGCGGAGTAAACGTCTCACAGTGAGGTATAAACCCTTAATGGGGCCGTGCTTGCGAAAGGCCTCCAGCCCGTACTGGGAACACGTGGGCGTGAACCGGCAGCTGGGCGGAGTAAGCGGACTGATGAACAACTGATAAAACTTGATCAGCAGTACAAAGGGGAAAATCAGAATCGATTTGAGCGTGGAATAGAATTTACTCATGTTCAGCGACTTACGAAAATCCTCCTCCGAAAAAAGCGGAGGAGAAATTATATATCTTTCTGATTTTCAGAATTTTGCATTTCACGGGCCGAAACAGTCTGGAGGAGATTGGCCATATCGGCGAAAAGGGTCTCGTAGGGAAGCACCTCGGTGGAGGTGTAGATGAACAGGATGTCTACGGAAGGCCCCAGGAGGTCTTTCTGGTGACGGTAGGCTTCGCGGAGACGCCGCTTGAGGAGGTTGCGCTTGACAGCGCGCTTGAAGTGGCGTTTGGGAACGGACACCACGATCCGGGAAGGCCCTTCATCGGCCCTTACTGAATATTTGCAGCGGATGCAGCCGGAGCCAAGCGTTTTCCCGTGCTCGAACAAGCCCACCACGGCAGTCTTGCCGCAGAGTCTTTCAGACTTGGGAAGGGTGGCATCCATGCTATAAACTGCCCAGATACTGTTCGATGGCGCTGGCCACGGACGGGGCCTCGGGAGACGGGGCCTTCACATCAATGCGCAGGCCGGCCTCTTCCATGGCCTTCACGATGGACTTGCCATAGGAAACCATGCGGATATCTCCCTGCTGGAAGTCCGGGAAATTCTCCTGGAGGGACTTTACGTCTGCAGGGTTGTAGAACACAATCATGTCGTAGTCCTGGAGCTTCACATCCTTCAGATCCTGGCTCACGGACTTGACAAAAACGCCGGTGGTATAGTCCAGGCCGTGGGCGCTGAACTGGGAAGTAAGGGCATCACCGGTGGAAGTATCGGACATGGCAATGAGGAACTTCTCCCCTTTGTGCTTGGGGCCGATGAGAGCCACTACGCTTTCGGGAGTGCCGGTGCCATAGAAAATTTTGCGCTTGCGGTAAACGATGTGCTTCTGCAGGTACATGGCCACGGCTTCCGTGGTGCAGAAGTACTTCATGGTTTCGGGGATTTTGGCGCGGAGTTCCTCGGCCAGGGAGAAGAAAGCGTCAATGACATGGCGGGAAGAGAACACGATGGCCGTGTAGTCCAAAACATTGATGCGCTGGGCGCGGAATTCCCGGGAGGTAAGGGGTTCAATCTTGAAAAAGGGGCGGAACTCGAAGGTGACGCCGAACTTTTCCGTAACGGCTTCATATTGAGTCAGAACACGGGGAGCGTTCTGCGAAACCAAGATTTTCTTGATGCTCATTTTAGATACCTTTCTTCTCTACAATACTAAACCTGAAACTACCAGCAGGGCCGCGGGTAAAATTTCAAGCGCGCAAAGGTACAAAAAAGTTCGCAAATGATTGCAAGATAATGACAAAATTTGTGCGCTACGATGTAAGAAAAGCGCAAATACAAGGCCGATTTCACCATATGCCACCCAGCGCACAATAGCACTTTCTACGCCAAATAAATGGAGGATGCCTATGGTGATTAACAGCAACAGCATGAGGAAGATGAAGAAGGTATACGCTACCCGGTGGGCCTGGCGAAAAACTGCTACTTGCCGGCGCGGACGCACCCACAAATAAATGAAATGCCGCAAAAGGACATAAGACGTGAGAGCCAGGGCCACGGAGGCCAGGCGCAGATTGGGATCCAGGTCCCGGATGAGGGCCGGGTCGTAGAGGCGGTAACGGTATGCTTCCAGAATAGCCGGAATGGTGAGCACCAGGGCCACCAGGTTGCGGTCTTGGCTTACCCGGATGCTGCCCTCCAGCGCTGCGCTGCCCCTTACACGGAGGTAGCTGTCGGCCATGTAGGGCATTACCTGAATGAAGCGCTTCAGAACGGCTATGGCCAGCAGGGCGAACACCACCACCAGTAGTTCCACCAGCCACGTGGAAGGTTCTGCGGCCACAGGAGTTTCCGGCGGTACCGACTGCTCCAACAGCAGTGTACCGGATCTGAAAAGGGAATCTAGCATGCTTTAATTGCCTCTTTTGGCTTGGTAGCCCAGTTGCTGCAAAATGGATACCACCTTATCCCGAAAATCTCCCTGGATGGTAATTTCTCCATCTTTTGCACTGCCACCTACGCCCAAACGGGTTTTGAGGGTGCGGCCCAATTCCTTCAAATCATCGGCCCGGCCCACAAAACCGCTCACCAGGGTGACTTGCTTGCCACCCCGGTTGCGGCGGTCTATTCCTACTATGAGGCGCTGCTTCTGGGGAGGAAGGGTTTCTTCCTCTATCTCCGACTCCGTCTGATACTGAAAGTCGGGATTGGTGGAGTAAACCACCCCCAGACGTGCTTTCCAGTCGTTATTCTCCATTATCTGTTACGGGCCGCAGCTTCTACCAGCGTGCGGATATGGCTGTTGAACTTGTCGTTGGCTATGAGGCTTTCCAGCGTGCAGTGCATGCGGTAACGCCAGTAGTGATGCTGGATGGCCGGAATGTTGATGCGCTCGTCGGCCGGATTGCCCTGGTAGCGAATTTCTCCGTCTGTAGCCAGGTAATCCTGCAGCGGAAGTATGGCCAGCATGGCCGGGCTCTTCATGTGCTGGGCCAGAATAAGGTCTGCCACCCAGGGCTCACAGAAGTACGGGGCGTCTCCCTCGCAGCCCAGCATCTCGTTGTAAAAACGCTGGGTGAGCGCGCGGTCTTCCTCCCACCAGGCACGCAGGGGCGAGGTGTCGTGCGTTCCCGTGGCGCAAACACACCAGTAAGGATACTGGTCCGGACGGGCAAAGGTATCTGCAGGGTCCTTGGGCATGCGCTGGATTTCCAGGCTCAGGATGTTCAGGTCTGCCATTACGGTGGGTACGCAGCCGGGAATCATTCCCAGGTCTTCTCCGCAGCAGAGCATTCCCGTGGAACGGAGGAGGGCCGGCAGCTTGCGCATGGCACTCTCCTTCCAGAAATCGTTGTGGCGGAACCAGAAGAAGTCGGTATAGAGGTCGTAATAGCGACGCTTCATCTCGTCGGAAAGGGCGGCGAAGCGGGCCGTCTTTTCTCCGGAGATGCGCGGGTGCCAGTATCCCTTCTTGCGAGGGTCTTCCACAAAGAGCACGTCCGTTCCCTCTCCTTCGCCCGGGTTGAAGCCGCGGGCGCGGAGTTCGTCCTCCGAATAAGGCAGGGCGGGATAGAAGTGACCCATGAGGCCGCTCTTGTACTCCAACGGGATTTCCCAAATGCGGAAGAAGCCCAGAATATGGTCTATGCGGAAGGCGTCAAAGTACTGCGCCATCTTGCCCATGCGGGCCTTCCACCAGGCATAGCCGTCCTTGGCCATTTCCTCCCAGTTGTAGGTGGGGAAGCTCCAGTTCTGGCCATCTTCGGCAAAGGCATCCGGCGGTGCGCCCGCCTGGCCGTCCATGTGGAACAGAGTGGGATGCTGCCAAGCGTCCACGCTCCGGCGGCTGACGCCGATGGGAAGGTCTCCCTTGAGGGCCACCCCATGCAGATGGGCATATTCCACGGCCTCCCGGAGCTGGACATCCAGCAGGAACTGCAAATAGCAGTGGAAGCCGGTTTCCTCCGAGTGCTCCTGGGCATAGGCCTGCACCTTCTTGGCGTTATAAGTGCTCAACTCCTTCCACTCGCCATACTCGATGGTACCATAGGTATCTCTCAGCACGCAGAAGACGGCATAGGGAATGAGCCATTCGCGGTTTTCTTCCACAAACTTCTTATATGCATCAGAGGCCATTACCTCCTTGCCTTTGGCGCCCTTGTACACTTTTCGCAGCAGAGCTAACTTGGTGCTGTTCACGGCTTCATAGTCCACGGCGGGCAAGGCTTCCAGTTCTGCCTTCTTGGCCTTGTAGGCAGCGTCCTGACGCACACCAGCCGCCGGTAGGTGAATGAACTGCGGATGCAGTGCAAAGGTGCACACGGCATTGTACGGGTAGGAATCTACCCAGGAATTGGTTTTGCTGGTATCGTTGATGGGCAGCAGCTGGATCACGTTCTGACCGGCTTTCACGGCCCAATCTACCAGCTTTTTAATATCGTGGAACTCTCCCACGCCAAAGCTGTCTTCCGTACGGAGGGAGAACACGGGAACGGCAACGCCGGCACCGCGCCAGGGCTCCGTAGAGAAGCTGGGCTGGATGTCTGCCAGCATTACCTGCGTATCCTTGGGGGGCACTTCTGCAAAGAAATGGTTGGGGCCCTCTTCCCAGGCACGGATTTGTTTGGTTTTGGTATCTATGATGACAAACTTGTACTCGATGGGCTCACTGATATCCATGGTGGTGAACCACCAGGGAGCCAGTTTGTCGGACATCACATGAATCTGGTCCCAGTTGCCCAGTTTGTCTCCGCAGCCCACCATGGCCAGGGACTCGTGGGTGCGCACCTCGGGGGCGGCCACCTGGATGCTCACGTTGCCGCGGGCTCCTTCCTCGGCCTGGGGATGGCGGAAGGAAACGCCGGAAGGACGGCGGAAAATAACGTCGCTGAAGGCCGATGAGTAAAAGGCCGAATTGGACGGACGGTCCATCCAGCGGGAACGTACGATGATGTTTTTACCGGGGGTATGATATACGAAGGTATGTTCCCTCCACTCACGCTTGACCACCTTGCCTTCGCGTACTATCTCGAAGGTAAAACGGTCTCCGTCGTGGATATCCCGGCCGGTGAGCATGATTTGCCACAGGCCTCCTAAAGAAGATTCCATGGGGATGCGTCGCTTACCCAGGCGGAGCTGAACGCTCTCTCCCCAGGCGGTGCGGTAATGTAACTGAACGTTTATGGTCATATAAGTCTTCGTGTTATTATGCTGTTAAAGATTCCGGAAGGAATCCTTAACAAATTTACACAGAAGGCACCGATTTCCCAAGTGTTTGGGAGAAGTTTTCTTCCGAACCGCGCATATATTGCGACGAATGAACAAAAATTGCTAATTTTGTACATATGAAAAAATGTCTTCTTCTCTCGCTGGTTCTGCTGGCCGCTTGCCTGGTTGCATCGGCCCAGGAGATTGTGTATCAGGACGCATCGGCCTTCCCCGTGTTTGGAAAGGCCTATAACGATGATGGCCCCCGCTACCGCCGCTTCCCCGAAAGCCTCCATGGCGTAGTGCGGGATGCCCTTTGGGACCTGAGCACCAATTCGGCCGGCCTGTACATCCGTTTCCGCACCAGCGCCCCCGAGATTCACGCCCAGTGGACCAATACGGGCTTCCACATGCCCCACATGACCGATGTGGGCGTGGGCGGTCTGGACCTGTATGCCTGGGTGGAAGGAGAATGGAAGTTTGTGGGCTCCGGTTTTAACTGGGGCGCCCAGAGTAAGGAACACAAGCGCAAACTGGTGGCCAACATGGACCCGGTGGAGCGCGAATATATGCTGTACCTCTCGCTGTACGACGAGGTAAAAACCCTGGAACTGGGCGTTCCGGAAGGCTATACGCTGGAGCAGCCCGTGCTGAACAGCCCCAAGGCCGATGCTCCCGTCGTCATGTACGGCACCAGCATCCTGCAGGGCGGCTGCGCCTCCCGGGCCGGCATGGCGCACACCAATATCATCGGCCGCCGCCTAAACCGCACCGTCATTAACCTGGGCTTCAGCGGCAACGCCTTCCTGGATTTTGAAGTGGCAGAACTCATGGCCAGCGTGCCCAACCCCGCCGTCTTTGTACTGGATTACGTGCCCAACGCCAAGCCCGAACGCATAGAAGAAAACGGAGAGAAATTCTACCGCATCTTGAGGGACAAACACCCGGAGGTCCCCATCATCTTTGTGGAAGACCCTCTGTTCCCGCACGGAATTGTAGACAAGGGAATCGCCGCCGAAGTAAACGGTAAAAACAGCGCCCAACTGGCCCTGTTTCTGCGTTTGCAGGCCGCCGGAGAGAAGAATATTTACTATCTTCCCGCCGCCGGCATGACCACCTCCGAAGACTTTGTGGACGGTGTGCATCTCACAGATTTGGGCATGACGCATTATGCCGATTATATCCTTCCCCTGCTGCAAAAAGTTCTGTAATGGAGGCCACCGTAGTTAAAAACGCCGGCAGTCATTATCTGCTGTCTCCCCTGCCCGAGTGGAAGGTATTTCCCGCCGTGCTCCGCGGTAAAATCCGCCTCAAGGCCAGCGAAATCACCAACCCCATCGCCGTAGGAGACCGGGTGTCCTATTCCATGGAAGATGACACCGCCGTTATCACGGAAATTCTGCCACGCCGCAACTACGTCATCCGCCGCAGCACCAACCTCTCCCGCCAGGCTCATATCATCGCTGCCAACGTGGATATGGCATATATAGTGGTGTCTCTCTACTTCCCGGAGGTGAAACTGCCCTTCCTGGACCGCATTCTGGTTACTTGCGAGCTCTACGGCATTCCCGCCACCATTGTGCTGTCCAAAACAGACCTGTACCGGGAGCCCGCGGCAGAGGAGATAGACCATTTCCGCAGCATCTACGAGAAGGCCGGTTACCCCATTATAGAAATATCTGTAAAAACCGGAGAGGGTATAGACTCCATCCGAAAAGCCTGTCAGGGGCGCGTGAACCTGTTTTCGGGAGAGTCGGGCGTGGGCAAATCGTCTTTGATTAAGGCCCTGGATCCCAGCCTCAACCCCAAGATTGGCACCATTTCCGCCGCTCACCTGCAGGGCAAGCACACCACTTCCCTGTACGAGATGTACCCGCTGGCTTCCGGCGGCTTTGTGATAGACTCCCCCGGCATCCGCGGCTTCGGCCTGGTGGATGTGGAGAAGGAGGAAATTGCCCGCTACTTCCCGGAGATGCTCAAGGCGGCCGAGGGCTGCCGCTTCACCCCCTGCACGCACACCCACGAACCGGGCTGCGCCGTTAAGGCCGCCGTGGAAGAGGGGCTCATTGCCCCGGAAAGGTACAACTCCTATCTGGGAATGTTGGAAGAGGACAAAAAATTCAGATGAAATATGTCATTTCATCTGAACTATAATTATCTTACGACTGGGGGACTAATCCCCCAGACCCCCTGAGTCGGCCTTCGGCCTCCATAGTGCCAAAATGAGACTTAGCAAAGAAATATTAAGGCTGGCCATCCCCAGCATCTTGGCCGGGCTCACCGTTCCTTTGGTGGGCATGGTAGATATTGCCGTGGTGGGACACCTGCCCGGCACCTCCAGCGCCACGCTCATCGGCGGTATTTCCATTGGCACCATGCTCTTCGACCTGCTGTACTGGAACTTCGGTTTTCTGCGCGCCGGAACGGGCGGCCTCACCGCCCAGGCCTATGGCCGGAAAGACAACACGCTGGGCATCCTGTGGCGGGCGCTGCGCATTGCCGCCATTAGCGGCGTGGCCCTTGTGATTCTGCAGTGGGTGGTGGTGCAGCTGGCTTTTCTGGTGATCCAGTGCTCTCCCGAAGTGCGGGAGCTGGCCACCCGCTACTTCTATATCCGCATTTGGGCGGCTCCGGCCACGCTTTCGCTCTTTGCTTTCAAAGGGTGGTTCATCGGCCTGCAAGACAGCGTGCGCCCCATGGTGGCAGACCTTCTGGTGAACGGTCTGAACATGGTGCTTTCGGTGCTGCTGGGTTTCGGGTATATGGGCCTTCCTGCCATGGGCTTTGCCGGCGTGGCCCTGGGCACCGTCATTGCCCAATACTCCGGCCTGCTTTACTGCGTGGTGGCCGCCCGGCACAAAGCCGGGAAGGAGATGGCCGGTCAAGCCGGCCATGACGCAAGCATCGATGCAAGAGATTTCTTCTCCCTGAACCGGGACCTGTTCCTCAGAAGTTTGGGCATGATTGCCGTATATATTGGCTTTACCGTTCTGAGCGCCAAGCACGGAGACCTTATGCTGGCCGTGAGCACCATCCTCATGAAGTTCCTCATGATTTTCAGCTATTTCACCGATGGTTTTGCCTATGCCGGAGAGGCCCTTACAGGCCGATTCATAGGCGAAGGCTCCTCCGAGGGAGTGCATGCCACCGTGCGGCAGACTTTTGCCTGGGGCTGGGGCATGGCGGTCCTCTTCATGCTGGCCTACGGCCTGGGCGGCACGCCCCTTTTCCATCTGATGACATCGGCCCCCGAAGTGGTGGAAGCCGGAAAGCAGTTCCTGCCCTGGCTGCTCCTAATGCCGCTGGTGGGCACGCCGGCCTTTGTGTGGGACGGCATTTACACCGGTGCCACCGACGGCCCGGACCTTCGCAACAGCACCCTGCTTTGCGCCATTGGCTTCTTTGCCGTCTGGTACCTGGGCTGCGCCCTGGGCCTCAATGCCACCCCCGAAAGCGCCATCCATCTTCTGATGACCGCCTATTTCACCCACCTCGCCGTCCGCACCGTCTACCTGACCATGCGTTCCAAGAGAGTTCTGGGAGTAAGGGTATAGCCCCTCAAACCCATGGCCACCCTCGGCCGTGCCCCATAGGGCAAATGTCCCTCGGGGGACCATAGGGGGAAAGAGGATTCTCCCGGAACGGGAGGGGCCCGCCGCTTTAGCGGTGGGAGGGGCCGGAGCGAAGCGGAGGAGGTTTGAGGGGCTATACCCTTACTTCCTCAAATACTTCCAACCTATTACCGGCAGGACGAAGGCCAGGAGGCAGGAGACTATCCAGAAGATGGAGACGGGCGTGAAGTTGTACAGGCCTTCGGCGGCGAAACCGTCAATGAGAAAACCGCTGGCTACGCTTTGGATGCCGGCGGCGGCATAGCTGGAGATACCCACAATGCCCAAGGCTGCGCCTGTGGCTTTACGGGGCACAAAGTCCAGGGCCATGAGGCCCGCCACAATGCAGAAAACTATACTGAAGGAGAAGCTGAACACGGCCACGAATACCATGTTCAGGGCAAAGCCGCCTTCCAGGAAAAGGAAGCCGAAGAGGGAGGACACCGCCAGCAGGCCGGCAATGACCACCGGACGCACGCGGTTACCGCAGAACACGCGGTCCGACAGCCAGCCGGCAATGAGATTGCCTGTGATGCCGAAGGCCTCGGCATAACCAATTACCTGCGTGGCACCGGGGAGCGTGAAATCTTTCTGCTTTTGCAGGAAGAGAACACCCCAGTCACTCACGGCATGCTGCGTAATATACAGGAAGGCCGTAGAAATGGCGATGACCCAAATGCCCGGATGCCGGAAAACCCATTTCTGCAGCTCTTTGGTGGGCTTTTTATCCATTTCCCGCACCGGTTCTCCGGAGAGTTCCTGCACGGAGGGCAGGCCCTCACTTTCGGGCGTATCGGAAATGAAAACCAGCGATACCACCAGGCCCACTACTCCGGCCACGGCCGCGGCCAGGAAGCCCCACTGCCAACCGGCCGCCGCCACAATGAAACCTGTCATCACCATGGAGACCGACTTACCCAGCTGCGGGGTAGAGCTGAAAATACTGTAGCGGGTACCGCGCTGCGTGAGCGGGAACCAGCGGGAAAGGCTGATGGTGCCGGGCGGCGAGCCCATGCTCTGCATCCAGCCGTTAATGCCCCACAGTACCAGGAAGCACACAAAAACCACCAGGGAGCCCAGCCCCAGCGGAGTACCCAGCAGGCCCAGGAGGCCCAGGATCAGATTCACCACGGCCGATATGCCTATGCCCACCGCCATGAATCGGCGGATATTGCAATAATCGGCAATGAAACCGTTGGTGAACTTACCTATGGCATATACAAAATAAAAAGCAGAACCAATGATACCCAGCTGCCCGGCCGTAAGGGTGCCGCTGTCTATGAGCGGCTGCTTCACCACACCCAGCGTTCCCCGGCACACATAGTACAGGGTATAGGCCACCGTCACGCCCCAGAAAGTGCGTTCCCGCAGACGCTTGTAGGAAGCGTCTACCTGGCCTTCCGGAACCCGGGAGGCCGATGGTTTGCTGATGCGGAAGAAGGAGTATAGCGACATGTTAAAGGTCTGATAACAGTTGGGCCATATCGCTGCCGGGCTGGTAATAGCGGGCGTCTATGCCCACGGCCCGGGCGCCCTCCACATTGGCGGCATTGTCGTCTAAGAAAATGACGTCCTTTGCCGGCAGGCCAATGCGGCGCACCGCCTCCTGATAGATTTGGGCCGATGGCTTGAGCATCTTCATCTCGCAGGAGATGAACTGATCCTTGAAGGTGGTTTCCGGATCCAGCCCGGCATCCTTCAGGGCCTGGAGGCAGAAAGGCATGGAGATGGGATTGTTGTTGGAAAGGAGGTACAGCGGGTAGCGGTTCCTGAGGCTTTTCACCACCTGCGCCGTCCTAGGGTCTACCCCGGCCAGAAGGCATTTCATGGCCTGGTCTACATCTCCCGGAACGCAGCCGGGACGGGAATCGGCCAGCACCTGACGGCGGAATTCATCGGCCGAAAGCGTGCCGGCTTCCATTTCCCCGTAGATGCCCTTCTGGTGCCAGGGGTCCAGCAATTCCGTGATGCGCTCGAAGCCCAGGATGCGGCGGAACGCCTCTATGCATCCCGGCATATCCAACTGCACCAGGACTCCTCCTATATCGAATACAATCGCTTTTTCCATATAAGTACAAAGATACGAACTTTTTATCATCTGCACAGAACCTCGGCCAATATAAATAATCAATATCTTCAGCTACACTTTTGCAAAAAAGTGTTAACTTTATGGACTAAAACTAATCAAAATGAAAGAGATTCTCCGCGTCCTGGGAACCTGGAAGTTCTGGAAAGAGCTCATCATTATGACGGTGGCCATGCTCATTGCCGCTGCCGCCGTGTATTATTTCCTCATGCCCAGCAATCTGGTTATCGGTTCCATTACCGGTTTGTCCATGGTTATTTCCAGTCTCTTTGGCCTGGCAGGCATCACGGTGAAGGTGTCGCTGGTGGTAACCATTATCAACGCCGCTCTCCTCATTATGGCCTGGTTCCTCATTGGCCATGAGTTTGGCGCCAAAACGGTGTACACCGCCCTCATCCTGGGTCCTTTCATTGAATTTTGGGAGAAAGTGTTTCCCGTGAGCCGCATCATTGAGCCCGGTTCCACCTCTCTGATGGGAGACCCCTGGTTTGACCTGCTTTGCTTCGTGCTCGTCCTAAGCGCTTCGCAAACCATCCTCTTCCACATCAACGCTTCCACCGGCGGCCTGGATATCCTTGCGAAGATTGTGAACAAGTACCTGCACTTTGACATTGGCACTTCCGTGACGGTAGCCGGCGCCCTCATCTGCTGCACCGCCTTCTTCGTGAACCCCTTCCGGCTGGTAATCATCGGCCTTATCGGCACCTGGATTAACGGTCTGGCCCTGGATTATTTCACCGCCAGCCTCAACCGCCGCAAACGCGTGTGCATTATTTCCTCCCAGCACGAGCGCCTGCGCAAATACATTATTGAAGACTTACAGCGGGGCTGCTCCCTCTATAATGTAACCGGTGGCTACAACGGTAACCAGAACATTGAAATCCAGGCCCTGCTCACCCAGAACGAATTTGCCGACCTTATGAAGTTCATGAAGGTCAACGACATCCACGGCTTCATCACCGCCGGCAACGTAAGTGAAATTTACGGAGACTGGAACCAGAAGAAGCACAAAAAGAAAGAGGCCGAAAGGAAGGCCGCAGAGGCAGAAATCAAAGAATCGTAAAAAATTTTTTCACCGCCGGCCAGTTTTGGCACGGAATTGGAATACTGTGGTATCAGACATAAATATTGATACCTTACTATAAACCCCGCAGCCATTTGTGAAAATCGCTCGCGGGAATTCTTTTTTTAGTCTTGGGACTGACCGCCGGCCAGGTCCAGAATCTCGGACGTAATCTTTTGCTGACGGCCCTTGTTGTACTGCAGGGTGAGTTCCTGCAGCAGATTGTCTGCATTGTCGGTGGCGGTTTGCATGGCCACAGTGCGGGCAGCATGCTCTGCGGCGGAGCTGTCCAGCAGCGCGGCATACAGTTTCAGCTTAAGCACTTTGGGCTCCAGGGCCTCGCGCAGCACTTTGCGGCTTGGCTCGATGATAAAATCCTCATGCGCTGGCGTTGCGTTGGCTGGATTGGCCACCATAGATGCCCGGTCGGAGCCGGGCATGACGTCACCCCCGGCCTGACCGGGCGTCTCCCGCATCATCGTTTCTACCGTAGGCACTTGCCGGGCAGTGGAAACGAAGTGGTTGTACACCAGCAGCACCTCTCCTATCCGGCCTTCCTGCTGCTCTTCCATCAGCTTTTCCACCATCGCTGCGGCGGGGCCATAAGCCGGATGCTCTATGAGGGCATTACCGTCTTCCGGCGAAGGGAAACCGTCCTTGCGCATGGCATCGGCCATCTTTCGGCCTATGGAATACACCACGTCTCCGGGTTTACGCACTTCCCTCACCTTGGCAATGATGTTGGCGTTGAAGCCGCCGCAGAGCGAGGAGTTGGAAGCGATGGCCACCACCACCCTCGGGCGCGGATTCGCATCCGGATTATCGGCACTATTTCCGGACAAGGAGCCCAAAACCGCCGCTGCATCCGGAATAACGTCCATTATTCCGGACGGGGTTCCGGAAGTGGCCTCCAGAATCTGTTGCAGGGCCTCCTGATACGGACGCATGGCCTCAATGGCGTTCTGCGCTTTGCGAAGCTTGGCGCTGGACACCAGTTTCATAGCCGAAGTTATCTTCAGCGTGCTTTTGACGGAGCCGATGCGGCCTTTTATTTCCTTCAGGGTGGGCATTACTTCATGGCCAGGATTACAGATTCAGCCGTTTCGGTAAGAATCTTCTCTATTTCGGGGGTGAGCTTGCCTTCACCCAGAGGCTGCAGTACGTCGGTGGCGTTGGTGGCGCGGAGACGATCCAGGAAGGCATCTTGGAAGGGGCGCACCTGGTCGATGGCAATGTCTCTCATGAGGCCGCGGGTGCCGCAGTAAAGAATGGCCACCTGTTCTCCCACGGGCATGGGGCTGTATTGGGGCTGGATGAGGAGCTGGTTGTTCTTACGGCCTTTGTCCAGGGCCAGTTCGGTTACCTTGTCCACATCGGAGGAGAACTTGGAGAAGGCCTCCAGTTCGGCCCACTGGGCCTGGTCTATCTTAAGGGTACCTGCCACCTTCTTCATGGATTTCACCTGGGCGCTGCCACCTACACGGGATACGGAAATTCCCACGTTGATAGCGGGACGCACGCCCTGGTTAAAGAGGCTCTGCTCCAGGTAAATCTGACCGTCGGTGATAGAAATCACGTTGGTAGGGATATAGGCCGATACGTCACCGGCCTGCGTCTCAATGATGGGTAGGGCCGTGAGGGAACCACCTCCCTTCACCTTGCCCTTCAGGGCGGCCGGAAGGTCGTTCATCTTTTCGGCCACTTCCTGCTGGTCGATAATGCGGGCTGCGCGCTCCAGCAAACGGCTGTGGAGGTAGAAGATATCTCCGGGATAAGCTTCACGGCCGGAAGGGCGGCGCAGGATCAGGGACACTTCACGGTAGGCCACCGCCTGCTTGGAAAGGTCGTCATAAACTACCAGCGCATGGCGTCCGGTGTCCCGGTAATACTCGCCGATGGCAGCCCCGGAGAAGGGGGCATAGTACTGCAGAGCGGCAGGGTCGGAGGCCGTTGCGGCCACCACCACGGTGTAATCCATGGCCCCGTGCTCCCGCAGCGTCTTCACGATGGAAGCCACGGTGGAACCCTTCTGGCCAACAGCCACGTAAATGCAGAACACAGGGTCTCCTGCCTCATAGGCCTGGCGCTGATTAATAATGGTATCAATGGCAATGGCGGTCTTACCAGTCTGACGGTCTCCGATAATGAGCTCACGCTGTCCTCGGCCGATGGGAATCATGGCGTCGATGGCCTTCAGGCCCGTCTGCAGGGGCTCGTTCACCGGCTGGCGGAAGATAACGCCGGGAGCCTTGCGCTCCAGCGGCATGTCCACCTTCTCTCCCTCGATGGGGCCCAGGCCGTCCAGCGGGTTGCCCAGCGGGTCTATCACGCGACCGGCCAGCTTATCGTTCACGCCAATAGAGGCAATGCGGCCGGTACGGCGCACCACCATGCCTTCCTTCACACGGTCGGTGGGGCCCATGAGCACGGCGCCCACATTATCGGCCTCCAGGTTCATCACCACGGCCATGACGCCGTTGCCGCAATCCAGCAATTCGCCGGCCTCGGCATGATCCAGGCCATAGATGCGGACCACACCGTCACTCACCTGCAGGGCCTTGCCAATCTCCTCGAACTGGAGAGAGTTCTTCATGTCTTGGAGCTGTCCGAGCAGGATATCGCTCACTTCACTGGGCTTCAAAGATGTTGCCATTAGATTATTCTTCTGTTCTTTTCAATAAACTGTTCGCGGATAAGATCCAGCTGGCGTTTCACGCTGGCGTCCATGAGATAGTCGTCTATATCGAAGACAAAGCCGCCTATGATGGACGGATCTACATCCACTTCAATAATTACATCGTCCCCTGTCTTTTGCTTCACCAGGGCTTTCAGGCGCTGTAGCAGACGCTCCGAAGGTTCCTGAACGGTAACCAGATGGGCTTTTCTCACCCCCACGCTGCGGCGGTACATATCCACAAAGTCCCGCAGGATGTCTTCTACCAGATTCATGCGGCCGTTCTTGTTCAGGAGGGAAAGGAAGCGGCTCAGCTCCGGAGACATGCGGTCTCCCAGGGCGCTCTGCAGGAGCTTCTTCTTGTCAAAGGGGCTCACTACGTCGTTAGCCGCAGTAACCATCCGCTTCAACTCGGGCGTATTGTGAATGGTAAGCATGAGCTGATCGGCCTCGGAGCACACAATCTCCCCCTGCCCGCCTTCACGGACATACTTCACCAGCGCAAGGGCATAGCGCATTATGACGATGCTTCGGTTCATGAACGGAGTTTAGCCTCGTTGGCCTCGTCCACCAGCTTGTCTATGAAGGCGCGTTGGCTGCCTTCGTCGGAAAGCTCGTTTCGGAGGATCTTTTCGGCCACCTGCACACCCAGGAGGGCTATTTCCTTGCGCACGTCCCGCAGGGCGCTCTCCTTCTCGGCAGCTATCTGAGTCTTGGCTTCGGCCAGAATCTTGTCTGCCTCGGCCTTGGCTTGCGCCTTGGCGTCGGCCACTATCTGGGCCTTGGTTTCCGTGGCGTTTTTCAGAATAGCCGCCTGTTGCCGGCGGGTGTCTTCCACCATTTTGGCCTGTTCTTCCTTCCACGCCGCCATACGCGCCTCTATTTCATCGGCATCCTTCAGGGACTTGGCTATCTTGGCACTGCGTTCATCCACCATGTCTGTAATGATCGGGAAACCGAACTTTGCCAGGAGGAAGAACACGATGCCGAAGATAACGACCATCCAAAATAAGAGGCCGAATTCGGGCGTAACGAGCGACATAGGCTAGCGGAAAAGGATGAGGAGGCAGACGATGATGGCAAACAGGGCGGCACCTTCCACCATACCGGCAGCCACCAGCATGGAGGAACGAAGGTTACCGGCGCTTTCCGGCTGACGGGCAATGGCTTCCATGGTGGATTTGCCAATCTTGCCGATACCGATAGCAGCGGCCAGGGCGGCGATGGCAGCGCCGAAGGCAGCACCGATCTTACCGAGGGCGGCGCCTGCGGCAGCTTGGAGTAAAATTGCAGAAAGAATCATAATACCTATAATTTAAGTTAATTATTCTTCGTGAGCCCTGGCCAGGCCGATATAGATGCAGGACAGGGTGGTGAAAACATACGCCTGGATAAAACTGACCAGACACTCCAGGGCGTCCAGGAACACGCCGAAGAGCACGCTCACTACCGTCATGCTGCTTCCCAGAAGCGGACCGTACTTAGCCATGATGAAGATGATGCACACCATGGACAGGATCATAATGTGGCCCGCCAGCATATTGGCAAACAGACGGATGGTAAGGGACACCGGCTTCATAAAGGCGCTGAATACCTCGATAAGGGGCATCACAGGCTTCAGGAACACCGGCACGTCCGGGTTGAAAATCTCTTTATAGTAGTGCTTGGTGCCGTTCAGATTCACCATGAAGAAGGTGAACAGGGCCAGCACCAGGGTTATGGCAATATTGCCGGTGAGGTTGGCGCCTCCCGGGAAGAAGGGCATAATGCCCATGAAATTGTTCAGAAGGATCCAGAGGAAGGCCATACAGAGGTACGGGGAGAACTTCCGGTAATCCGGGCCGATGTTTTCCTTAGCCATCTCGTGCACCATCAGGATAAGGGGCTCCATCAGGGCCGCCAGGCCTGTGGGCGCTTCCTTCAGGGCATCGTGCTTTTTGTACCAGCGGGCGGTGCAGAGAACGATGACAAGAAGAAGGAGGGAGCTCATCATCAGGGCCAGCACGTTCTTGGTGATGGAAAGGTCTATCGGCCTTTTGCCCGTGGAGGCATTCACCAGCTTGCCGTCTTCGTTCAGCGTATAGCCGTTCTCCTGCGCGTGGTGGACGGTGAAGACGTGGACGCCGTTATCGATGACGATGCAGGGCAGCGGAATGGCAATGGCCTTGCCCTTCCATTCCGTGATGTGCCACTCGTACTCGTCTCCGATATGTTCGAAGATGATTTCACCCACATCGATGTCTGACGCACCAGCCTCCGCGCCACCTTCTTTGAGGGGGCTCTGCCCCCTATTATCCCCCGCGGCCTCCGGCCGGCCGCCCTGCAGGGCGGCTTGTCCCTCCGACTCAAGGGAGGAGACGGGAGCCTGGAGTAGCAGAAAAGCCAGTATGAGATTGAGCAAAATCATACCTCCACACACACTTTGACTTGATTGCTGCGCACTTCCACGAAGCCTTCGCGAATGTGCAGGCGCTTTTCAGCGCCGGCCTCTACGTAGCGGATATCTCCTTCCACCAGGGCTGTCACCAGGGGGGCATGGCCGGGGAGCACGGTGAAAGCGCTCACAATGCCCGGCAGGGAGACCAGAGAGACATCGGCCTTAACCAATGTTCCTTCGGGTGAAAGGATATGAAGGTCTATTGTCATTTGGCAGCGGCCAGAATGGCTTCACCCTTGGCGATGGCATCTTCAATGGTGCCCACGTTCAGGAAAGCCTGTTCGGGGAGGTAATCCACCTCTCCATCCATAATCATATTGAAGCCCTTGATGGTGTCTTCGATGGAAACCATCACGCCGGGAACGCCGGTGAACTGCTCGGCCACAAAGAAAGGCTGGGAAAGGAAGCGCTGCACGCGGCGGGCGCGGTTCACGGTGGTCTTGTCTTCGTCCGAAAGTTCGTCCATACCCAGGATGGCAATGATGTCCTGCAGTTCCTGGTTGCGCTGGAGAATCTGTTTCACGCGCTGGGCGGTATCGTAATGGGCCTGGCCCACAATGTTCGGATCCAGGATGCGGGAGGTGGACTCCAGCGGGTCCACGGCCGGGTAAATACCCAGGGCCGTAATCTTACGGCTTAGCACCGTGGTGGCATCCAGGTGGGTGAAGGTGGTGGCAGGGGCCGGGTCTGTAAGGTCGTCGGCCGGCACGTACACCGCCTGCACGGAAGTGATGGAACCGTTCTTGGTGGAAGTGATGCGCTCCTGCATCTTACCCATTTCCGTGGCCAGGGTGGGCTGGTAACCCACGGCCGAAGGCATACGGCCCAAAAGGGCGGAAACCTCGGAACCGGCCTGGGTGAAACGGAAGATGTTGTCTATGAAGAAGAGGATGTCCTTGGGGCCTTCTCCAGTGTTGGAATCACGGAAGCTCTCGGCCAGTGTGAGGCCGCTCAGGGCCACGGAGGCACGGGCTCCCGGGGGTTCGTTCATCTGGCCGAAGACCATGGACACCTGGCTCTTTTCCAGTTCCTTGGGGTCTACGAGGGAGAGGTCCCATCGGCCCTCTTCCATGGCTTTATTGAAGGCTTCTCCGTAACGGATAACGTTGGATTCTATCATTTCGCGAAGGAGGTCGTTACCTTCACGGGTGCGCTCTCCCACGCCGGCGAACACAGAGAATCCGTTGTGTGCCTTGGCAATATTGTTGATGAGTTCCTTGATGAGCACCGTCTTGCCCACACCGGCACCGCCGAACAGACCAATCTTACCGCCCTTGAGGTACGGTTCCAACAGGTCTATCACCTTGATACCGGTGAACAGCACTTCCTGGCTGGTGGTAAGGTCTTCGAACTTGGGGGGCTCCCGGTGAATGGGAAGGGCGTTCTCACGGTCCATTTCGGCCATGCCGTCTATGGATTCTCCGGTAACATTCATCACGCGGCCGCGGATTTGTGCACCCACAGGCATGGCAATGGGCCGATTGGTGTTGCGTACCTCCAGACCACGGCTGAGGCCGTCGGTGGAGTCCATGGCAACGCAGCGAACGGTATCTTCACCGATGTGCTGCTGCACTTCCAACACCAAGTCCTTCCCGTCGGGACGGGTTACGACCAAAGCGTCGTCAATACGCGGGAGTTCAATCTCGGCACTGCGGGCCGCTACATCAAAATGCACATCCACCACCGGTCCTACGACCTGCGCGATGTGTCCAACTGCATGGGGCATACACTACAAAATTTCAGTATCTGCAAAGATACAACTTTCTTCGCAGATACTGAAATTTTCGTGCCCCGCCGGCGCGTATGCGACCTTTGGGACAAAGCTTTAGCCAATTACTCCGTCACAAACTTGAAGAAAGCGTCCACCTCGGCTTTGGAGGACAGCCGCACAATGTAGGCGATGTCTCCCAAGTCGTCGGAGAGAGCGTAGGGCACGCGCTCGCACATGCACACGGCGGGGCCGTACTTGTCCAGCACTTCCTGGTGGCTGTGCTTGTACTGATGCACATCCCTTCTGCCCACGTAACCTACATAGGCGCTTTCACCCTGGGGCTTGCGGGCCTCGTCAAAGGCCACCATATCGGCCCAAATCTGGTACACATCCGTCTGATGGGCATAATTCATCATGTCGGGGGTGTAGCCTCCCGGCGGGCGCATGTTCACTTCCAGGCCCACATAGTCTCCCTTCTTGCCCAGGCCTTCGCGGTCCCGGTCCAGCTGGAAGAACTCCAGGTGCACAAAGCGGCTCTTGATGCCGAAGGCTTTCACCGTACGGCGGCCGATGGCGGCCAGCTTGGCAGGAACTGTCTTGTTAGTCCAGTAGCAGCAGTCCAAGTTACCATGGACAATGTCCATAATGGGCGTAGGGAACACGGTATTGTTCTCAAAAATGGGTTCACCCTTGGAATTGTAAATGGCATCGTAGCTTACCAGCAGGCCGGTAATGAACTCTTCAATCACATACTGGCCCATATCCTGGGAACGGGCTTCCAGCCAGGCCTTCAAATCGGCCTCATTGCTGATCTTGGTGGTGCCGCCGGCTCCCATGCCGTTGTCCGGCTTGGCAATCACGGGGTAGCCGGTTTTCTTCACGAAAGCCTTGATTTTGGCTGCGCCCTCGGCCCCTTTGATCTGGCGGGCCGTGGGAATGCCGCCCAGAGCGTAGTATTTTTTCATCTCGCTCTTGTTTTTAATGGCGGCAATGTGGTCGTTCTGAATGCCGGTGGTCACATTGAAATCCGTGCGCAGCCGGGCATCCTGCTCCAGCCACCACTCATTGTTGGACTCAATCCAGTCAATCTTTCCGTAGCGGTGGGCGTAAAAGGCCACGGCACGGTACATTTCGTCATAGTTCTCCAGATTGTGAACTTTGTAGTAGTCCGAAAGACACTCCCTGAGCTGCCAGGGAAGGTTCTCGTAGTTGGTGTCTGCAATACCCAGCACGTTCACTCCGTTGGCCTTGAGGCCGGCGCAGAAGTGCCAGTAGGTCTGCGGGAAATGGGGAGAGATGAATACTACGTTCATAAAGCAACAGGTTTTGTTTTCTTCCGATATGCGGTGCATGGCACCTCGGGTTATCTCAAACGCTTCTCCGTACAGGATGGCCCTTCCATCCTTGACCTTTATGTATCCGCCGTCGCGGAAGGTGTAGAACCTGTGGCCCCAGCTGTCGGGGAAAGCAATGTCTTCAAAGAGCCGCAGGCCGTCCACCTGCGCGTAGCGCACCTGCTCAAAATGCGGAACCAGGTTGATGTCCGTGAGCCCCAGTCCCTTGAGCCAGCGCTTATAGCCTGGGTCCTGGGCTTCTCCCGGCAATTCCGGATGGGAGTACACATCCTCGGCGCAGTTCATACTGCCGGCGCTGCAACCCATCACCACCCCTTCATAGCCCTTCAGCAGTTCCCTCAGGCCTATCTCGTGGATGAACCGGTTCTGCGTGGGCACGTGGCCTCCGCAGAGGATGATCCAATCGGCCTGCTTTACCAGCTCTCCGGCCTTTCCGGCATTGCTCCTCTCCAGCATTGTGACGGAGGCCGTCCGGATGCCGGAACGGTGGATGCAATCGCTCATTCCCTTCTTGACCGAGTCCGTAAAGCCTTTGTCGTCCGGTGCAGCGCTTACCAGTAGCACCCTTGGGGGCTTACCGCCGGTAACTTCCGCCAGGGACGCCTTGACCTCGGCCAAAAAGCCGTTGTCTTCGGTAAAAGCAGGTTCACCGAAACGCGTGGGACTGCCGGTTAAGTAGAGCGTCATTGTTACAAATATACAAAAAAAGCGTATCTTTGGACCGTGTAACCCACATACGATTATGAAAAAAGTATTATTCCTGGCCCTGTTGGTGGTCCTGAGCACCGGCGAGCTGATGGCAAAGAGAATAGACCGCGGACTGGGCAATCCCAAATCCGTTTACATCCCCAAGGGGACTGTAGCCATCGGGGCTGCCGGCGGCTATAACCGCTTCAATGCCAATGGCGAGAACCTCACTACGGGAGCTTCTCTGGCCGGTCTGGTTACCAACCTGAACGGCAACGCCGCCATCTGGGATGTCTCTCTCAACGGCTACTGGTTCTTCCAGAAAAACATGGCTCTGGGAGTCCGTCTGGGTTATAGCAATGTATCGGCCGACGTCAACAACCTCAAGGTGCTGTCCACCCTGGAGTTCTCCAACAAACACGTGGTGAACAGCCTCTTTACCGGCGCCATCGCCTACCGTGCCTATATTCCCCTGTTCAACAGCAAGGTGGTGGCCCTGTTTGGCGAGACCCGTCTCTCCGGTGGTTTCGGCTACGGAAAAGACTATGCCAATACGGAGCGCGGCAAAGAGGGTACGTATTCAGACCTCTATTCCGTGAGCCTGGGCCTCTATCCGGGCATCTCCGTCTTTGTGACGGATTTTATGTCCGTGGAACTTTCCCTTCCTCTTCTGGAAGGCGGCTACGAGTGGAATCTCCAGACGCAGGGACAGGCCCACGACAGCAGTCTCTCCCACGCCTTCTTCAACTACAAACCCAGCCTGCTGGGCTTGAACCTGGGTATCATCTTTCATTTCTAAGCCGTTATGAGAAAGTTATTCCTTTTTGTAGCGGCTGCCGCAGCCACCCTTGCCTGCCGCCAGATGGCCAATGACCTGGTGCACGAGGAAGTGCCCGCGGAGATTCTGGCCTTTGACGTGGAGGAGCAGATATCTTCCACCATCAGCCGTGCGCAAAGGACCGTTACCATTACGGTTCCCGAGAACGCCGCCATGGGCGCCCTCACCATATCCAAAGTACAATTCACCGAGGGTGCCACCTGCGCCCCTGCCCTCACCGTGGGGAGCAAAATAGATCTTTCTTCCCCCAAGACCATAGTCCTTACCACTTACGATCCCTATACCTGGACCCTTGAAGCCAAGGTTCACAAGGAAGAGCCCAAGGAAGGCCCCCAGCTGTACAATATGGGCTTTGACCACTGGTGTACGGCCAAGGACAAGAATGGCATCAAGTATGACGCCCTCTTTGATGAGGATGCCTCTGAGGCCGAAAAAGCCGTCTGGGCATCGGCCGGCGCTTCTACCAAGATGCTGGGATACGACACGGTCATTCCCGAAACGGAATTCCTGGCCGTCTCCGGTGCCGGAAAAAAAGCGCTCAAGCTCAAGACCCGCGGCATCAGCGCCCTCTTCGGCGCCATTAAGAAGCTGGCCGCCGGTTCTGTCTTCGTGGGTTACACCGGAGATATTGACCTGACCAAACTGAGCGCCCACATTTTCTGGGGCGTACCCTTCACCGATCGCCCCAAAGCCCTGGATGGCTTTTATTGCTACAAGCCTGTGCCCATTGACTGGGTCAAGGAACCCTATGTGGAAAAGAAAGGCCAGATGGATATTGGCAGCGTGACCATTATCCTCTCCGACTGGGCGGCACCTTACGACATCTGCCCTCCCGACCGGCTGCTGGACGTAGAGAAGGATCCCGGCATCATTGGCTATGGGAAGGCCATCTTCACCAAGGACATGAAGGCCTACGAGCCCTTCCACATTGACATCACCTACCGCAATGAGCGTACCCCCAGGTACATTTCCATCGTGTGCTCCTCCAGTGACCTGGGAGACTACTTCACTGGTGGTGATGGCTCCGTCCTGTATCTGGACGAGTTCAAATTGACGTATTAATTTAAAGACACAAAAAAAGCGGCAGCCCTTTCGGGTTGCCGCTTATTTCATACCATTCGACGGATTAGTCGGAGAGGGAGAAGCGCTTGAAAGCAAGCACCTTGGCCTCGGGATCCACGGCCTTGAGGGCGGCGGCTACGGAAGCCTTGTCGTCGGACAGCTGGTATTCCTGCTCCATGAGGGTGTTCTCCTTCAGGAACTTCTGGATACGGCCGTTAACGATACCGGCAATCATCTGCACCTTGGAGGCGAGGGAAGCAAGCGTCTCGGCACCTACCTTGGCGATGATTTCGCGGGCCTGCTGAGCCTGCTCGGAAGTGAGCCAGCCCTTGGCGGTGTTGGACTCGATGTGGTCTTCGCTATCTACGTGGGCGGGGTTGATACCGGCCTTCTTGAGAGCGTTGTCCACAGCCTTCTGAACCTGCTCGTCCTTGGTCTTCTGCTCGGCCACGGTCTTCTCGGACTCGATAACGTCGGCAGGAACGGAAGCGGCATCTACAGCAACGGGGTTCATGGAAGCCACCTGCATGGCAATGCCACGGGCGATTTCTGCGGGAACCTCTTTGTTGAAAGCCACGATGGCGCCCAGCTTGCCGTTGAAGTGTACGTACTCGCTCACGAAGGGAGCCTCGAGGGCGCCGTAGTAAGCCAGGACGTGCTTCTCACCGGTCTTACCGGCCTGGTTGGTGATGTTCTCGTCCAGAGTGTAACCGTCAGCGGCCTTGCAAGCCTTGAGAGCCTCCAGATCTGCGGGGAACTCGGCGATAGCGGTATCGGCGATGGAAGCGGCGAGAGCCTTGAAGTCGGGGGTAGCGGCCACGAAGTCGGTTTCGCAACCCAGGCACACGAGGATGGCCTTGCCACCGTTGATGCGGCTCAGAACAGCACCCTGAGTGGTTTCGTTCTCACCACGCTTGGCAAGAGTGGATTTACCTTTCTCACGAAGGATTTCAACGGCACGCTTGAAGTCGCCGGCGGCTTCTTCGAGGGCCTTCTTGCAGTCCATCATGCCGGCGCTGGTCATGTCACGCAGCTTCTTGATATCTGCTAATGCGATAGCCATAGTTTCTTTTACTTTAAACGGTTAATTACTCTTCGGTAGCTTTGGGAGCCTCTTCAGCCTTGGGAGCTTCCTCGGCGGGAGCCTCAACGGCCTCGGCCTTGGTGGCGCGACGGGGGCGGAGCTTCTTGGCGGGAGCCTCGGCCACAGCCTCTTCGGCGGCGGGAGCAGCCTCACCTTCTTTCTCCTTCTCCAGCTTGCGCTCTTCCAGGCCTTCGTTGATGGCCTTGCACATCACATCCATGATGAGCTCGATGGACTTCGTAGCGTCGTCGTTCGCCGGAATCACATAATCAATCGGAGTAGGATCGCAACATGTGTCAACCATAGCGATAACCGGGATATTCAGGCGGACAGCCTCCTTAACGGCGTTGGCTTCCTTCTGAACGTCGACCACGAAGAGGGCGCTGGGCAGACGGGACATGTCGCGGATAGAACCGAGGTTCTTCTCCAGCTTGGCACGCTGGCGCTCTACCTGGAGACGCTCACGCTTGGCGAGTTTCTCGAAGGTGCCATCTTCCTTCATCTTGTCGATGGTGTTCATTTTCTTGACGGCCTTGCGAATGGTGGGGAAGTTGGTAAGCATACCACCCGGCCAACGCTCGGTCACGGAAGGCATATTGACCTCGGCGGCCTTGGCGGCGACGACGTCTTT
>DFLI01000078.1 GCA_002373715.1 Bacteroidales bacterium UBA3623 | reverse complement strand
AGCAGGACGTGAACGACGGCAACTTCCCCACCGTAGTGTCTCCCAACCCGGAAGAGCCCGCCGCCATGGCCATGGCCCTGAAGAAGGCCGATGAAACCGGAGCAGACCTGGTGCTGGCCACAGACCCGGACGCCGACCGTCTGGGCATCACCGTACGCAACGACGAAGGCAAGATGGTCCAGCTCACCGGCAACCAGACCTGGAGCTTCCTTACCTATTATATCCTCACCCGCTGGAAAGAGCTGGGCAAGCTGGACGGCAAGGGCTACGTGGTTAAAACCATCGTCACCACGGAACTCATTGCAGAAATCTGCAAGAGCTTCGGCGTGAAGTGCTACAACGTGCTCACCGGCTTCAAGTACATTGCAGAGGTGGTGAAGCGCAACGAAGGCAAGGGCGTGTTCATCTGCGGCGGCGAGGAAAGCTACGGCTTCAACCTGGGAGAATTCGTGCGCGACAAGTGCGCCCAGGTAGCCGGCTGCGCTGTGGCCGAATGTGCCGCCTGGGCCGCCGAGAACGGCATGACGCTGTGGCAGCTGCTCCAGAAAGTGTACAAGGAATACGGTCTGTACGTAGAAAAGATGGTGTACATTGTGCGCAAGGGAAAGAGCGGCGCAGAGGAAATCCAGAAGATAATGGCCGATTACCGCGCCAACCCGCCCAAGGAAATCGCCGGCAGCCCTCTGGCCAAGGTCATAGACTACAATAAGCCCGAGGAAACCGGCCTGCCTAAGAGCAACGTGCTCCAGTTCTTCAATAAGGCCGGAGACGTGGTCTCCGTGCGTCCTTCCGGCACCGAGCCCAAGATCAAGTTCTACTTTGGCGCCACGGGCAGCGACGCCCCCGCCAAGATTGAAGCTCTCAAGGCCCAATTCATCAGCTAATGAAACACTTACTCCTTTTCATGGCAGCCACCGCCCTCCTGTGTGGCTGCCATTTTTCGGAGGAAACTCCGGATGTGAAAGCTGCCAGGGCTCTTGCGCAGCGGGTTATGGGTGCATCGGCCCGTAATATTGAATTCTACCAGACGGCCGATACGTCTGATGTGTTCACCCTCTCTTCCGAGGGCCGCCGCGTGCGCATTGGCGGCAACAACGCCAACTCCATGGCGGTGGGTTTGAACCACTACCTTAAGTATTATTGCCACGTGAACGTGGGGTGGTTCTCCTGGGACAAGGTAACCATGCCTTCCAAGCTGCCTGAAGTGCCGGAAGCTGTCACCATCCAGGCCCGCGTGCCGGACCGCTTCTTCCTGAACTACTGCACCTTTGGCTACACCATGCCCTGGTGGCAATGGACCGAATGGGAGCATTTCATAGACTGGATGGCGCTGCAGGGCATTAATCTGCCGCTGGCCATTACCGGTCAGGAGGCCATCTGGTACCAGATTTGGACGGAAATGGGCCTTTCCGACGAGGAAGTGCGCAGCTACTTCACCGGCCCGGCTCACCTGCCTTGGCACCGTATGCTGAACATAGACCGCTGGGGCGGTCCGCTCCCCCACTCCTGGCTGGACGGACAGGCCAAGCTGCAGAAGCAGATTGTGGCCCGCGAGCGGGAGCTGAACATGAAGCCCGTGCTGCCGGCCTTTGCCGGGCATGTGCCGCCGGAGCTCAAACGCGTGAAGCCCGAAGCCCAAATTGAACGCATGAGCGACTGGGCCGGCTTCCCGGAGGAGGACTTCCCGTGGTTCCTGGACCCGATGGACCCGCTGTTCCCGGAAATCCAGAAGAAGTTTGTGGAGAAAGAGACCGAGATGTACGGAACGGATCATATCTACGGAATTGACCTCTTCAACGAGATGATTCCCAAGAGCTGGGAGCCCGACTATCTCTCCCGCGTGAGCCGTCAGTGCTATGAGTCGCTGGCCGCAGTGGACCCGGAGGCCGTTTGGCTGCAGATGACCTGGCTCTTCTGGAACGAGCGCAAGTACTGGACACAGGACCGCATTGAGCCGTACATCACTTCCTATCCGGCCGAAAAGTCGCTGCTGCTGGACTACTACTGCGAGCGGCAGGAGGTATGGCGCCAGACGCAGAGCTACTACGGCGTACCGTTCATCTGGTGCTACCTGGGCAACTTTGGCGGCAATACCTACCTGGCAGGCAATTTTGAAGATATTGCGGGCCGAATTGAAGGGACCTTCGCGGAAGCCGGGGCCAATTTCAAGGGCCTGGGCTCTACGCTGGAGGGCTTCGACTGCAACCCGTTCATGTATCAGTTTGTCTTTGAGAAGGCTTGGGATTCGCCCAGGCATAAGGATTTGGGCGCGTATGCTACTGCATTGGCCGACAGCCGCCTGGGCTTTGAATCAGAGTCCGGCCGCGCCGCCTGGAAGCTCCTGCTGGACAGCGTTTACGTAGACCGTTCAGTGCCCGGGCACAGCCCCATTATGAATCTTCGGCCCTCCTTCAATCGCTCCAGCTCTTACCATTCCAGCGTGCGGTTCACGTACGAGAATGCTTTGTTGCGGCAGGCCATTGAGTTGCTGCTGCAGGAGCCGTCTCACGCCAGTGCGTATGAGTTTGATGTGGTGAACCTCACGCGGCAGTACCTGTCCAACGGTTTCGAGGCCACGTTTGCGGAGTACAAGAAGGCCTATGAGGCCGGAGACCGCGAGGCCATGGCCAATCTGCAGGCGTCCCTGCTGGGAGTGTTCGACACCATGGAGAAGCTCCTGAGCACCCAGTCCTACTTCCTGGTGGGCAAGTGGATAGCCGATGCCCGCGCCTGGGGAGCCACCCCGGAGGAGGCCGATTACTACGAATCAAACGCCCGCAACCTCCTCACCAGCTGGGGCCCGCGCGGAAATCTCCTCACAGATTACGCAGACCGCACCTGGGCCGGCCTGGTAAGCACTTATTATAAGGGCCGATGGCAGCTGTTCTTCGATGCCGTGAACGCCGCCCAGGATGCCGGCGTTCCCCTGGACGAAGAAGCCTTGTCGGAACAGATCAAGGACTTCGAATACGACTGGTGGGCCCAGCGCCCGGGCACTTTCCCGGCCACTCCTTCCGGAGATCCGGTAGCCGCCGTTCGCGAGGCCCTGGCCCTCTAACACTGACTCACAAAAAGATACGGGATTCCTTGCAACTTTGCAGGAAATCCCGTATTTTTGCAGTCCTTTTGGGGTATTAGCTCAGTTGGCTAGAGCGATAGGTTCGCAATCTATAGGTCAGGGGTTCGACTCCCCTATACTCCAC
>DFLI01000045.1 GCA_002373715.1 Bacteroidales bacterium UBA3623 | reverse complement strand
CGCGGAGGCGGTCCATCAGGTGCATCATGTAGAGGATTTCTGCATGGGGCATCTGGGGCGGCTCCAGCAGGCCGGCCTCAATGGCTTCCTTGCAGGCGCGGAACTGGTATTCGAAACCGGTAATCTGCTGCGGAACAGGGATTTCTTTTTCCACGATATGGCGCTTGCGGCACACGCGGATGCAAGTGGGATTAATGATGTCATTCAGCACCAGATAGCCTGTGGTGCCGGCAATCACGCCCTCATTGTCTCCCTGGCACCAGGCCGATGTTTGCACGGAGGCCAGGGTGCCGTCGGCCAGCACCATGGTAATGACGTCGGAGGCATCCACTCCGCTTTCTGCCTTGATGCAGGTGGTGTTGATTTTTTCGATGGGAGCAGGGGCAAACATCCTTACAAAATTGAGCACATAGACGCCCAAATCCAGCAGGGCACCGCCGCCTAGGGCCGGGTTTAGCACCCGCTCCTTGGTGGACACATCGTATCCCAGCGAGGCCGTTAGCATGGTGGGTTTGCCGATGATGCCGGAATCCAGCAGTTCCAGCGTCATTTGCCTCACGGGCAGGTAGCGGGGCCAGATGGCCTCTGCTACAAAAACGCCCTTCTCGCGGGCCAGGGCCAGGATGGCGGCCGTTTCCGTGGCGTTGAGCATGAAGGCTTTCTCAATGAGGCAGGGCTTTCCGGAGAGGATGGCGTCCCGCGCTGCCGCAAAGTGACAGGAGTGCGGCAGGGCAATGTACACCAGCTGCACATCCGGGTCTGCCAGCACATCGGCATAAGAGCCATAGGCCCGGGGAATGTCAAAACGCTTGGCAAAGTCATCGGCCTTTTCCTGCGTGCGGGAGCCGATGGCCAGGCACTGCATGTCTTCCATCTCATGAAGCGTGCGGGCCGCCTTTTCGGCAATGTGGCCGGCACCGAGGATTCCAACGTTCATCATAACAGAGGTAAATATACGAAAAAATCGTAACTTTGTACTATGTTAACTACCCTCACAGGCTTCATGGGAAGCGGAAAAACCAGCGTCGGCCGCATAGTGGCCGATGCCCTGGGCTGCCCCTTCCTGGACTTGGACGAACTCATCGTCAAGAAAGCCGGCCGCTCCATCCCGGCCATTTTTGAGGCCGATGGGGAAAGAGGCTTCCGCCGCCTGGAGAAGCAGGTGCTGGAGCAGACGGTGGCCAAATACGCCGAAAGCACGGCCGTCCTGGCCCTGGGAGGAGGCACGGTTACCATCCCCGGTGCCATCGGCCTGTTACAGGAAAATACCCTTTGCATCTATCTCCAGGCCGATGTCGAAACCCTTCGGGCGCACCTGGAAGGCCAGAAGGACGGGCGTCCCCTCGCCGGTGAAGGCTGGGAAGAGCGCCTCTCCGAAAGGCTTCCCCTCTACCAGAAGGCAGCCCATATCACCATTGATACCGTGGGCCTTACTCCCGAGGAGATAGCCGACGAGATTATCATCTCCTGTTTGTAATTTTCCCCCATAATGCCTATATTTGTAAGACTATGGGCATTAGTGAGAGACAATGGACCTTGATTCCGGCTGCAGATCCTGATAAGGCTTCGCAGCTGGCGGCAGAACTGGGTATAGACCGGGTTCTGGCAGATCTTCTGGTCCAACGCGGCGTAGAAACCTTCGAACAAGCCCGTAAGTTCTTCCGCCCCCAGCTGGAAGACCTCCACGACCCTTTCCTCATGACCGATATGGACAAAGCCGTAGAGCGGCTGCACCAGGCCATTGTAGGAGGTGAAAAAATTCTCGTTTACGGAGACTACGACGTAGACGGCACCACGGCCGTGGCCCAGGTCTTCTCCTTCATCCGCCACTTTACCCAGAAGGTAGATTTCTACATCCCGGACCGCTACGACGAAGGTTATGGCCTTTCGTATAAGGCTCTGGACTGGGCCGGAGACAACGGCGTTAACCTGGTCATCACGCTGGACTGCGGCATCAAGGCCATAGACAAAGTGGAATATGCCCGCACCAAGGGCATTGAGGTCATTATCTGCGACCACCACCTCCCGGAAGATGAACTTCCGCATGCCGTGGCCATTCTGGACCCCAAGCGCGAAGACTGCCACTACCCTTTCGACGACCTCTGCGGCTGTGGTGTGGGTTTCAAACTGGCCCAGGGCTATGTGCAGAAATATGGCCTGGAATTCTCCCTGCTGGAGCCTCTGCTGGATTTGCAGGTGGTTTCCATTGCATCGGACCTGGTGTCCATGACGGGGGAAAACCGCATCCTGGCCCACTTCGGCCTCAAGCGCCTCAATGAGAACCCCAGAAAGGGCCTCCTGGCCATGATCAATCTGGCTAAGCTGGAGCCCGGGCACATCACCATAGACGATATCGTGTTCAAGATAGGCCCCCGCATTAACGCGGCAGGCCGAATGGAAAGCGGCCGCCTGGCCGTAGAGCTGCTCACCGCCACGGACGACCGCACGGCCTTCCGCATTGGAGAGCAGATTAACGACAACAACAACGAGCGCAAGTCTATAGACCGGGAAATTACCCAGGAAGCCCTGGATATGGTCCAGAGCGGCCATGCCCTGGCCACGGAGAATGTCACCATCGTGTACAACCCCACCTGGAACAAGGGTGTGGTGGGCATTGTGGCCTCCCGTCTGGTAGAGGCCTTCTACAAGCCCACGGTGGTGCTCACCAAGAGCAACGGCTTCATTACCGGCAGCGCCCGCAGTGTACAGGGCTTCGACCTGTATGCTTCCATCGAAAGCTGCGCAGACCTCCTGGAGAACTTCGGCGGCCACGTGTATGCCGCCGGCCTTACCATGAAGGAAGAACATCTGGAAGAGTTCTGCAAGCGCATGGACAGCTTTGTTTCCGGCAACATCACCCGCGAAGAGCTCACCCCGGTGGTGGAAATTGACGCTAAGCTGGATTTCTCCCAGATTACGCCCAAATTCACCCGCCTCCTCAAGCAGTTCCAGCCCTTCGGCCCCGGCAACAACAACCCTGTATTCCTGACGGAAGACGTCTACGACGCCGGCAACGGCCGCAAAGTGGGCGCCGGCGGCCTGCACCTCAAGCTGGACCTCATGCAGGAAACCCAGCCCTATCGGCAGATTGCCGCCATCGGCTTCAATATGGCCGAATACTTCGACCACATCAAGGCCGGCAACCCCATCGATATATGCTATTCCATAGTGGAGAACTTCTACCGCGGTTCTTCCACAGTCCAGCTCCGCCTCAAGGACATCCGAGAGCGGGACGAACTTATCTAACTTCCCATCCTATGAAAAGAGAAGTCTGGTTGGATTACCTTCGGGTACTGGCGTGCCTGATGGTAATGGTCATCCATAGCACCGAACCCTTCTATCTGGGAGGCGACGGCGCCCTCATCCTTACGCCCACCGATGCCTTCTGGGTAGCCATCTTTGAGGCCCTGTGCCGCTGCTGCGTGCCGGTGTTCCTGGTGGCATCGGCCTATCTTCAGTTCCCGTTGCATTATTCTACCGGCGAGTTTTTCCGCCGCCGCGCCGTGCGCATTCTCATCCCTATGCTTATCTGGACGGTGGTATATGCCCTGGTGTGGGGAGAGCCCGTGGAGAACTTCAAAGGCCTGCTTCTCAACTTCAACTACGCCGCCGGACACCTCTGGTTTGTGTATATGCTGGTGGGTGTTTACCTGATTATGCCGCTGCTTTCGCCCTGGGCCCAAAAGGTATCGGCAAAAGAACTGGAAATCTATCTGGGCATCTGGCTGGTGACCACGCTGTTCCCGTTTGTTCGCGAACTGGCCGGCGGTGAGGCCCCTCTTATCCAGGCTGCTGACGGTCTGCCCGCTCCGGCCCTGTTCCCGCTGTGGGGAGAGGCCTCTTGGAATGCTTACGGTACCTTCTATTATGTAAGCGGATTCATTGGGTATCTGCTGGTGGGCCTGTATCTGCGGCGCTTTGTACTTAACCGGCCCTGGATCAAACTGGCCGGCTGCTCGCTGTTCCTGCTGGGCTTTGCCGCCATCGTGAGCGGTCTGCTGCGCCGTTTCTCCGATACTTCTGAAATCTTCCCCCTCACCGGCTCCTTGAGCACGGCGGTGGCGTGGGAAACCCCCATCAATTTCTGCGGCCTTCCGGTGGTGATGACCACCGTGGGTATCATCCTGCTGTTCCGTTCCTATTGTCATTCTGAACGAAGCGAAGAATCTTTCTTCTATCGCCGCATCATCCTGCCGCTGTCCAAGGCCGGCTATGGTATGTACCTTATGCATATGCTGGTATTGGGAACTGTTTCGGCCTGGCTGCGCAATACTATGGGCATTGGTACCGAAGGCGTGCTGGGCAACTGGACCACGCCGGTGGAAATTCTGGCTTCGGCCCTTGTCTCCTTTGTTATTGTGGGCCTTGTAGCCGTCTTGCTGCAGCGTATCCCCAAGGTGGGGAAATTCCTGATTGGATGAGAATCCTTGTTGCACCCGACTCCTTCAAGGAGTGTCTGACTGCCCGGGAAGCGGCGGCCGCTATGGCTGCGGCTGCGCGAGAGTGTTGGCCGGGAGCCGAGGTAATTGAGATGCCTATGGCCGATGGGGGAGAAGGCACCCTGGATGCCCTGGCCGGCCCTATGAAGGCCCGCTTGGAGACGGTTCCGGTACAGGATCCGTTGGGCAGGGAAGTGATGGCGCAACTGGGAATAGTGGAGGATATAGCCATCATAGAAGTAGCCCAGGCCTGTGGCCTTCAGCTGCTGAAACCCGAAGAAAGGAATCCTCTGAAGGCCTCCAGCTACGGAGTAGGTGAACAGCTGATGGCCGCTTATGAAAAGGGCTGCCGGCATTTCATTGTGGGCCTGGGCGGCAGCGCTATCTGCGACGGCGGCAAGGGTATGCTGGAAGTGCCGGGCCTGCCATCCCTGAAAGACCTTACCGTGGAGCTTCTGTGTGACGTGGATGCTCCCTTCGTGGGCCCCAAGGGCGCCGCAAGGGTGTTTGCCCCGCAGAAAGGGGCTTCCCTGGAAGACGTAGAAATCCTGGAGGGCCGAATGACAGAATGGGCCCGCCAGATGAAGGCCCAAACCGGAGTGGATGTCTCTGATATGCCCGGAGCCGGTGCCGCCGGAGGTCTGGGAGGCGCCTTTATGGCTTATTGGGGCGCCTGCCGGGTCAGCGGCATAGACCGTATCCTGGAACTCGTGGGCTTTGAAAACGCCGCCCAAGGGGCAGACCTAATTCTTACCGGAGAAGGCAAATCCGACATCCAAACCCTGATGGGGAAAGTGCCTTACGGCGTGCTGCAAAAAGCAAAAGGAACGCCGGTGGCGCTCCTTTCTGGCTGTATAGAAAACCGCAGCGACTTGCTCGCTGCCGGTTTCTCTAAGGTTATTGAGGTTTCTCCTCCTTCACTCCCTCTTGATCTGGCCCTTCAGCCCGAAGAGGCTAAAAGAAATCTTTTTAGAACAGTTATGGATTTATAGTCGCGGAGCGACTATAGCGCCTGCAGGCGCGAGCCCGGGCTGGGTTTTTGCGCAGCAAAAACGGAAAGGCGAAAAGGGCTCGGGGGTTTTAGGGGGCTGCTCCCCTAATTAAAAGAGGGTAGGTTCCCAGTCTCCCATATCTACCGGTGCGTCGTCCTCTCCTCCCTTGAGGAGCTCGGAGGACTGGCCGGTCTGTTCGATTTCGGTGACGGGGGCTTCTTCCTCGAAGTCCTCGGCCTCCAGGTCCACGTCCATGGGTTCGTCGGAGATGGCCTCGGCCACCTCTTCCTCGTCCTCTTCCTTCACCAGCGGCTCTCCGAAGGCTACCTTCTTGAGGTCGTAAGGGGAGCACTTCTTGCCCTTGGCGGTGATGCCCTTCTTGGCGATGAACTCCTCGGCATCCAGGGTTTCCGCCTCGCGGTGCTCGTACTTGCCGCCGAAGGTAAGGAGAATCTGCGGGTGCTTATCGGCCGATATTTCCACCAGGCGTGAGCCCTTGGCGTCGGAGATGAACAGCACGGGGGAGTTGTTGCTTTCGGTGAAACTGAAGCGCTTCACGTAGTAGGCCTTGGCGGCGTTGTCCCAGTAAAGGACCGTGTACACGCGGGTGGGATCCAGTTTTTCGATGCGAACTACGTCTCCCTGGTACTTGTTCACCAGGTCGTAGGAGGTGGTGTAGTAGCTGCCGTCGGCGAAGATAGCCAGGACCTTGTCTTCTCCGGCGAACTTTCCGAGGTGCTGGCCGCGGCCGTCCTCGTTGAGGCGCTGGATATCCGGGTCGTACCAAATGTCCTTGCCCTCCAGGGTGGTTACGCCCTTGGACTTGAGCTGGATTTTGGCAATGGCGTTCTTGGTGACCAGGTTACCGCGGGAGCTGCGTCCCTTGATGGCCAGGCCGGCGAAATCCCATTCCAACTGGGTTTTCTTGAGGCCCTTCTTGGGACGGAGGGCTATCTTCACCGTCTCGGCTTCTCCGTTGTGGTTCACCGTGAACCAGAGAATCTTGGAATCCGGGGCGCCGGTGGTGATATCGTACTCCTTGTCGCGGGTTACCGAGGTGATATTGAAGCGCTTGGCATAATGGGCCGGGCCCTTGCCTTCGCGGTAAATCACATTATAGATGGTGCGCTCGTCGCTGCGGTTGAAAACGCCGGCGTACAGGAGGTCCTTGCCGAAGAAGGCCTTGTCGCTCACCTTGGTTACGCGGTATTTACCGTCACGGCCGATGACGATGATTTCGCTCAGGTCGGAGCAGTCTCCGATGAACTCTCCACCGTCGTCCTTCTTGAGGCCGATGCCCACGAAGCCTTCGGCCAGGTTGGCGTAGAGCTTGGCGTTGTTGGACACCACCTTGGTTACGGTGATGTTCTCCAGGGAGGAGATTTCCGTAAGGCGGGGCCAATCCTTGCCATACTTCTTCTTGAGGGCCTTGAACCAGTCTATGGCGTATTCCGTGATGTGCTCCAGGTGGTCCTTCACTTCCTTCATCTGGTCTTCCAAGGCGTAGATCTTTTCGTCCAGGGCCTTGGTGTCAAACTTGGAAATTTTGCGGACAGGTTTCTCCACCAGCTTGTTGATGTCTTCCATCAAGATGGGCCGGCGCAGCAAATCCTGATACTGCTTCATCTGGGTGAGGATGTCCTCCAGCTGCTCTTCCCAGGTTTTCTGGTTCATTTCCAGCACCTTGTAGATGCGGTTTTCGAAGAAGATGCGCTCCAGGGAGCTGTAGTGCCAGTCGTTCTCCAGTTCTGCCAGTTTCACCTCCAGTTCTGCCTTCAGGATGTCCCGGGTGTGGTAGGTGTCGTACTCCAGGATTTCGTTCACCGTGAGGAAGGCAGGCTTATTCTCGCGAATCACACAGGCGTTGGGCGCAATCTTGGTTTCACACTCGGTGAAGGCGTAGAGGGCGTCTATGGTCTTGTCCGGGGAGACATCGGCCGGAAGATGGATGATAATCTCTACCTTGTCGGTGGTCATATCGTCTATCTTCTTGATGTTGATTTTCTTCTTCTCCTTGGCCTTGATAATGCTGTCTATGATGCCTTGGGAGGTTTTTCCGTAGGGGATTTCCGTGATGGTGATGGTGCTCTTGTCCACCTTGTTGATGCGGGCGCGCACCTTTACCATACCACCGCGTTTACCCTGATTGTACTTGGAGCAGTCTGCAATGCCACCGGTAGGGAAGTCCGGCAGCAGAGTGTAGGGCTCTTCCTTCAGGATGGCGATGGAGGCATCCAGAAGCTCGTTGAAATTATGGGGCAGAATCTTGGAGCTGAGGCCGGCGGCAATGCCTTCCGTGCCCTGGGCCAGCAGCAGCGGGAAACGCACCGGAAGTTCGGTGGGTTCCTGATTGCGGCCGTCGTAGGACGTCATCCAAGGGGTTACCTTAGGGTCGAAGACCACCTCTTTGGCAAACTTGGAAAGGCGCGCCTCAATGTAACGGGGGGCAGCGTTGGAGTCTCCGGTGAGGATGTTACCCCAGTTACCCTGACAGTCTATCAGAAGGCCCTTCTGGCCCAGCGTGACCAGGGCGCCCAGGATGGAGGCGTCTCCGTGCGGGTGGAACTGCATGGCCTGACCCACAATGTTGGCCACCTTGGTGTATCGGCCGTCGTCCATGGTGAACATGGTGTGCAGCACGCGGCGCTGCACGGGCTTGAAGCCGTCTACAATGTGGGGCACAGCACGGTCCAGAATGGTGTAGGACGCGTAGTCCAGATACCATTCCTTGAACATGCCGGAGAGTTTGAACTTCCGGCTGTCGCTGGTGAGGAGCTTGTCAAACTTCCCGCTGGCAACAGCGTCTTCGCTCAGTTCTTCTTCCTGACCTTCAATCTCTTCCCAATCTTCTGCCATAATAAAAATAAATTTTATTATAATTCATCAACGTTACCCCCTCCCGAAACCCCTCCCCTCGGGGGAGGGACTTAAAACTCATAACCAAAGCGGCGGAGCTCCTTGCGGTTCTCTCGCCAGTCCGGATCTACTTTTACAAATGTACTTAAAAAAACCTTCTTTTGGAAGAAGTCTTCCATGTCTATGCGGGCTTCGGTTCCCACTTTTTTGAGCATGGAACCGCCCTTGCCAATGATGATGCCCTTCTGGGACTCTCTCATCACGTAAATGACGGCACTGATCTCGTAACGCTCCTCTCCCTCGTGGAATTCCTCAATCTCTACCTGACAGCTGTAGGGAATTTCCTCGCTGTAGTTCAGGAAAATCTTCTCGCGGATAATTTCGGAGGCGAAGAAGCGCAGGTTCTTGTCCGTGAACTGGTCTTTGTCAAACCAGGCGGGAGCTTCCGGAAGACGGCTGGAAACCGCCTCCAGAATGCTCTCCAGGTTGAATTTCTCTTGGGCCGATGCCGGGATAATCTCTGCCTTCGGGAGCTGCTCCTTCCACCAGTTCATCA
>DFLI01000012.1:2025-3345 GCA_002373715.1 Bacteroidales bacterium UBA3623 | reverse complement strand
CCGAACACATTGGTAAAGAAGAAAGGAAAAGCGATGGACATTACCTTCCAAGTGATTCCGCCGGCAGCGGCGTCACCAAGGGCATATCCGATTTTCTCCGAGAGTTTAGCCATAGTTAACAGTGTTATTCCTACAAATTTAAGAAAAAATCCTTAAAACCTGCAGGCACATGCGGGTATTGTGGTAAGGGCATTTCCAGAAACCCGCCTTGGGCTGGGAGAGGTCCGGCTTTCCGTCTGGGAGCATGGCCCACCACCACTCTCCGGCAGCGGCGTCCACCAGATGCTCCTTGATGAATTTCCAGGCAGCAAGGGCCCTGTCGGTCCCCTGAGGGTCTGAGTGATACTTCCAAAGCCAGAGATTGCCCACCACGGACTCGGCCTGCACCCACCACTGACGGGAGTCGTCGAAGGTGCCGTCCAGCAGCTTTTCGTAGCGCAGGGAGCCATCGGGGAGTAAGCCCTCGTTTCCGGCCTTACCCATGGCAAGGGCCCAGGGGCGTACGCGGTTCACAATATCCAGGTCCTTGAGGGCAAAAGCGCATTCCAGCGCCAGCCAGGAGGTCTCTATATCGTGACCATAGGAAACGCCGCCCGGCATCACGCTCCAGTCTTTTCTGAAATACAGCTGCAGGTGCCCGTCGGCCGCCATTACTTTGGTGCCGATGATGTCCAGCAGCCTCTCCACCGCACCCTTCAGTTCCTCTTCGGGCCACACCTGATACAGGTTGGCATAGGCCTCCAGGATGTGCAGGTGGGAGTTCATGGTTTTGTCGGCGTTAATGTCGTGGGCGCTCAGGGACATATCCTCCAGCGGGGAGAAATCGCGGGCCAAAGCCTCTATGTAACCGCCGTTTTCCCTATCGGCAAAATAGGTTTCCACCACCTTGTACAGATTGATAGCGTTCTTGAGCACTTCGTCGTCCTTGGTTACCTTATACAGTTCCGACAGGCCGTAGATGGCAAAGCCCTGGGCATAGAGCTGCTTCTTGGTGTCCAGCCGCTCTCCGTCCTTATCTACGCTCCAGTATACGCCACCGTACTTGTGGTCGCAAAAGTGCTCCAGGAAATAGTCCCGGGCATGCACGGCCGCCACCAGGTAGGAGGTCTCGTGCAGTGCCTGGTAGGCCGCTGCAAAAGACCAGATAATGCGAGCGTTCAGGATAACGCCACGGGGAGCGTCATATAAAACCTTCCCGTCGGAACTTACTTCCCCGTAAAAGCCTCCCTTGGGATCTTTCAGTCCCAGCCAGTAAGGCAAAATGCCGGAGGTCAGGTTCTCCCTGACCTCCAGTAAAAACTTATCAGTTCTTGTTTCCAT
>DFLI01000012.1:0-1940 GCA_002373715.1 Bacteroidales bacterium UBA3623 | reverse complement strand
TTAGATGTTCGGCTTTTCCCAAACTTTCGTTTCTGCGCACTTGGTCATGACTCCCAGGCCTCCGCAGGAGATGCGGAAGTCTCCGGCTTCCAGACGCCACTTGCCGTCGGCCCCTACGAAAGCGAGGCTGGAGGCAGGAATCTCAAAGCTCAGGGTCTGGGTTTCGCCGGGCACCAGTTTCACCTTATCGAAGGCGCGCAGGCGCTTCACATCGGGAATGAGGGAAGCCACCAGGTCTGAGCTGTATACCAGCACAGACTCCTTGCCCACTACGTTGCCGGTGTTGGTTACGTCCACAGACACCTTCAGAACATCGTCCGGGCCGAATTCGGCCTTGTCCACCTTCAGGTTGCTGTAGGCAAAGGTGGTGTAGCTGAGGCCGTGACCGAAGGGCCACTGCACGTCCATGATGGCGTCGTAGTTATAGGAGCCGGCCATGGTCTCACGGTGCTCGGATACCTTATAATCGTAGGTATGGAGGGCGTTGATGTGCTTGGAATAAGTGAAGGGCAGCTTGCCGGAGAAGTTGGCGTCTCCGGACAGGAGGGTGGCCAGGGCTTCGCCGCCATAGTTGGAAGGAAGCATGATGTCCACCACGGCCTTGGCCAGGGGCTCAATGTCTCCGATCAGGCGGGGACGGCCCTCGTTCAGAACAAGGATAATGGGCTTGCCGGTGGCGGCCAGAGCCTTTACCAGCTGCTTCTGGTTGGCAGAGAGATTGAGGTCGTCCATGTTACCGGGCGTCTCGCAGTAGGTGTTTTCACCCACGCAGGCAATGATGACATCGGCCTTGGAGGCAGCGGCCACAGCCTTGGCAATGCCGGAAGCATCTTCGTTCTCCCACATCATGGGCGTCTGGTCGTACTGCACGCCGGGTTCATAGCTCACCTTGCCCGGGAAACGGTGCTCGAGAGATTCCAGGATGGTATTGTACTGGGGAGCATAGTCATCGGCTGCGCCCTGCCAGGTGTAGCTCCAACCGCCGTTCAGCGTGCGGAGGCTGTTGGCATTGGGACCGGTAACCAGAATGCGCTCCGTACCCTTGAGGGGCAGGATATCGTCTTCGTTCTTGAGGAGCACTTCACTCTCCACAGCAGCGTCGTAAGACTCGCGGGCAAAAGCCTGGGACCCGAACAGAGGATACTCTCTCTCCCAGGTGGGATTCTCAAACAGACCCAGACGTACCTTCAGGCGGAGGACGCGGCGCACGGCATCATCAATACGGGCCATGGAAATGTCTCCGCTCTTGACCAGGTCTACAATCACATTGCAGCACTCGGGGTCGTACGGGTCCATAATCATATCGATACCGGCATTGATGCCCATCTTCACGGCCTCGTGCTTATCGGCAGCCACGTGGTCACGGGTGAAGAGGTTGTCAATATCGGCCCAGTCCGTTACAAACAGGCCGTCCCAGCCCAGTTCTTCCTTCACCCAGCCGCTCAGCAGGATGGCGTTGGCATGGGTGGGAACGCCGTTGATGGAAGCGCTGTTCACCATGGCGGTGAGGGCACCGGCGCGGAAGCACTCCAGGAAAGGAGCGAAGAACTTCTCGCGGAGGTCATTGGGAGCTATGATGGCCGGCGTACGGTCTTTACCGGAAACCGGAACGCCGTAACCCATGAAGTGCTTGATGGAAACGGCTACGTTGTCCAAACCTACGTGATTAGGGTCTTCTCCCTGCAGGGCCAGCGTCTCTTCGCGGGCCATTTCGCTCTGCAGATAAGGGTCTTCACCGAAGCTCTCCCAGATACGGGGCCAGCGGGGGTCGCGGCCCAGGTCCATCACCGGAGAGAACACCCACGGCACCTGGGCGGCGCGGGTTTCATAAGCCATGGCGTGGCCCATCATGCGGGCATAGGTGCGGTTGAAGGTGGCGGCCAGGTTAATCTCCTGCGGATAGAAAGAACCGTCAGTGAGGTAAGAGGCACCGTGAATCA
>DFLI01000082.1:5583-6101 GCA_002373715.1 Bacteroidales bacterium UBA3623 | reverse complement strand
CCCGGCTGGGCCATGGCCGGCGGCCCCTGGGTAAAACCCGAGGACGCCATGCGGGACCTGGTGTGGAGCCGTACGGACGTTCCGGCCGGCGCCACCTGGCAGGGCGTTTTGCCCAAGGGGCAGCCCTCGGAGGAGGAGTGGCGGGATTACCGGGATGTCTGTGTGCTGGCTTTCCCCACCCCGCTGGGAGATACGGGAAAGCCCCTTCAGCTGGAGAACGTTACTTCTGATGAGGCCGATTGGGCCGCCCTGCTGAAGGGCGAAAAGAGCCTGGATGCATCGGCCCAAACCCTTCATAAAGTCTGCTTCACCTTGCCGGAAGGCGCCGTGATAAGAACGCTGGAACTGCCCAGCCTGGACAGCTTCGGCCGGAACTTCGTGAACACCCCGGGCCTGGAACTTACGCTGGTGGCCGTGGGTCCTGACGGAAAAAGGGAAACCGTTCTTCATACAAACCTCCCCATGGGCAGCTGGCAGGATAACCAGCCCCTGTCCCTGGCCGTGAATGAGGCCAAGGC
>DFLI01000082.1:0-5455 GCA_002373715.1 Bacteroidales bacterium UBA3623 | reverse complement strand
TCGGCCGCCCGTATGAACGACTGGCAGGGCCGTAGCGGCAGCACCCTCCGCGCCAAGGAAATATACCAGGATAAAACCTGCCAAAGCCCGGAAGCCTTTATTCAGGCCTCCCGGATGCAAGATCTCAGCGGCCAGATGAAGGCCGACGGCAGTCTGGCCTGGACAGCCCCCGAGGGCAGCGGCAGCTGGACCATCCTCCGCTTCGGCCATGTGAACAGCGGCCACCAGAACTCTCCCGCCCCGGCCGAAGCCACGGGCTGGGAATGCAACAAACTGGACCCCCGCGGAGCAGAAGTGCAGTTTTCCAACTATGTGGGACGCCTGCAGGACGGCCCCCTGGCAGGAACGGCCAGCGGCATGCTCATGGACAGCTGGGAGTGTAACAACCAAACCTGGACGGGCCGGATGGAGGAAGAATTCAAAACCCGTGCGGGCCACAGCCTCCGCGAATGGATGCCCGCCCTGGCCGGCTACGTGATAGACAATCAGCAGGTTACCGCCTCCTTCCTGGACGAGTGGCGTCGCGTCAAGAGCGATCTCTATAACGAGAACTTCTTCAAACGGATGACAGACCTGGCCCACGAAAAGGGCCTGGAAGTCCAGTTTGAAACCGCCGCAGGAGACGTAGTGGCCATGGATCTGTTGGAGTATTACAAGTATGCCGATGTCCCCATGGCCGAATTCTGGCAGCCCCTCAGCGAAGGCTTCGTGGGAGACTTGAACTTCAAGCCCATCAAACCCACCGCATCGGCCGCCCATATCTACGGCAAACGAAGGGTGGCCGCGGAAAGCTTCACCAGCTTCGAACTCACCTGGGACGAGCACTGGGAACTGCTCAAGGAGGTGGCCAATCTGAACATGACGGAAGGCATTACCCACAACGTATTCCACACCTACACGCACAACCCTCAGGTAGGCTTCCTGCCGCCGGGCACCAGCTTTGGCGCCCCCATCGGCACGCCTTTCCTCAGAGGACAGACCTGGTGGAAGTACATGCCTTATTTCACCACTTATCTGGCCCGCACCAGTTACCTGCTGGAACGCGGCCTGCCGGTAGTGGACGTGCTGTGGTATGTGGGAGACGAGGTTACCCACAAACCGGACCAGAAAGCGTCCTTCCCCAAGGGATACAAATACGATTACTGCAACCCGGATGTGCTGTTTAACCGCCTCAGTGTGAAGGACGGACAGCTGGTAACGCCGGACGGCCAGAAGTACAGCGTGCTCTGGATCCCGGACAACGAAAACCTGGCCCCCGCCACCGTAAGCCGGGTGCGTAAGTTAATGGCTCAGGGCGCCCGCGTAGTGCTGGGGCCGTCCATCACCGCCGCCACCCTGGGCATCCTGGGCCTGCAGCCTCAGCTCTGGGCCGATGAAGACATCCTCTGGGCTCACCGCCAAACCAGCGGGGCCGAGTGGTTCTACATCACCGCCCCCAGCGGGAAGGATTTCCACGGCACTGTGGCGCTTAAGGCCGATGGTCAGCCGGAAATCTGGGATGCCGTCTCCGGAGAGATTCACGCCTTGCTTTACCAGCGTGAAGGGGAGGTGGTGTATGTGAACCTGGACTTGGAGCACGCCGGCAACTGCTTTGTGGTGTTCCGCCCGGAAACCAAAAAGGCTCCGCTGAAGGAACTGAAGCCCGCCAAGGTGCAGGAGTTGAAAAACTGGACGTTAAGCTTCCCCGAAGGTTGGGGCGCTCCCGAAAAGCCGGTCAAACTGAAGGAGCTGAAGGCCTGGAAAGACCTTCCCCTGGGCGAAGAGGGCAAGGCTTTCTCCGGAACGGCAGTGTATGAAACCAGCTTCACTCTTCCCAAGGCGGGAGAAGTGGTGCTGGATTTGGGACGCGTAGACATGATTGCCGATGTTCAGGTAAACGGCCAGCCGGCCGGAGTGCTCTGGGCCAGTCCCTACAAGCTCACCGTGAAGGGAAAAGCCGGCCGCAACACGCTCAGGATTGCCGTCACCGGCACCTGGTTCAACCGTCTAGCCTACGATGCCGCCCTGCCCGAGGCCCAGCGAAAGACCTGGACCCTCTTCGGCCCGGAGCCGGGCAGTCCCCTCCGCGAAAGCGGACTCATGGGCCCTGTCCGCCTCTTATATTAAGAAAATTGCGTATCTTTGTAGGCTATGTTAAAGGTACTGGGCATATTCGGTTTCCTCAGTTTCGGCTGGGCAGATGTTTTGGACATCCTCATGGTGGCCATTCTTATCTACTTCCTCATCCGAAGCCTCCGGGGAGACTCCACCGTCCTGAACATCGTGCTGGTGCTGGTGTTCCTGCTCATTCTGCAGGCGGTGGTGTCGGCGCTGAATATGCGAATGATGACGGCCCTGCTGGGCGCCCTGCTGGATGTGGGTGTGCTGGCGGTCATCATCCTCTTCCAACCGGAAATCCGCCACATGCTTAACCGCTTTGCCGTTCAGTCGGGCCTGGCTCGCCGCAGCGGGCAGCTGTTCAACCGCCTGCTGGGTATCAAGGAAGATACCATGGGCAGCCACAGCGCCGAGGAACTGGGAGAAGCCGTGCGAGCCATGTCGGCAGAGAAAACCGGAGCCCTCATCGTACTGCAGCACAAGTCTTCCATGGAGAAGTACATGGAAACGGGAGACCGTTTTGAGGCCGATATCAACCGTCGGCTCATCATGAATATCTTTTTCAAAAATTCCCCGCTGCACGACGGCGCCATGATTATTGTGGGAGACCACATCGCCGCTGCCCGTTGCCAGCTTCCCATGACCAACCGCACGGACATCCCCGCCCATTACGGCATGCGGCACCGCGCCGCCATCGGCCTGAGCGAAGACACGGATGCAGATATCCTGGTGGTATCGGAAGAGACCGGCAACGTGAGTTTTGTGCGCGGAGGAGAAATTCACACCGTGCAGGATATGAAGGAACTCCGCCAGTTGCTGGGTTCCCTGATGACGAAAGAGGAGAAGTAGTGAATGGACGCGAGGCTGGAAGCTAAACTGGGATTCGATAAAGTGCGGGCCGCCATTGCAGCCCGCTGTTGCACGGAATATGCCGCTACAAGGGTAGAGAATGAGGAATTCACTACCAGCGCAGAGCAAATCCGCCGCCGCCATCTCCTTACAGACGAGATGCGCCTCATCCTCATGTTCGAGGAGAACTTTCCCACGTCCGGCTACATAGACGCCATTCCCTTCCTGGAACCCATCGGCAAAAATGCTTCCATAGACCTCCTTTCCCTGGGCAAGCTGCGCACCTTGCTGGACACCCTCCGCAAGACGCTGCATTTCTTCCACACGGTGAAGGAAGGCATCTACCCCAACCTGCAGCACCTGGCCTCGGGCATATCGGCCCCGGCCGAAGTGATAGCCCGCATAGACAGCATCCTGGACCGTCACGGAGAGGTAAAAGACACCGCCTCCGATGAGTTGTACCAGATTCGCCGCAGCATCAAGGAAAAGGAAATCAACGTGTCGCGCCGCATGAACGCCATTCTCCGGCAGGCACAGCAGGAGGGCATTGTGGATGCCGATGCCAGCGTCTCTATCCGAGACGGCAAGATGCTCATCCCGGTGTCATCGGCCAAAAAGAGGGCCTTCCAGGGCTTTGTGTACGACGAAAGCGCCACGGGAAAGACCACCTTCATGGAGCCGGCCGAGATTGTAGCCCTCCAGAACGAGATTTCCGAGCTGTACTTTGCCCAGACGCGGGAAATTGCCCGCATCCTCTACGAATTTGCCGAATTCCTGCGTCCCTTTGTGCCGGACCTTCTGGCCGGCGCCACCTTTGTGGGAGAGTTGGACTTCATCATGGCCAAGGCCCATGTGGCCCTGGACTATATTGCCGGCATGCCGGTGCTTTCCGAAGACGGCTGTCTGCGCCTCAGAAAGGCCCGTCACCCGCTGCTGGAAAAGAGCCTCCGCAAGGAGAAGAAAACCATTGTGCCGCTCACCGTTACCCTTACGCCCGAAAAGCGCATCCTGCTCATCTCCGGCCCCAATGCCGGCGGTAAGAGCGTTTGCCTCAAGACGGTGGGTCTGCTGCAGTATATGTTCCAGTGGGGTATGCTTATCCCCACGTCCGAAACCTCCGAGCTGCCGGTATTTGACCGCATCATGGTGTCCATCGGAGACGACCAGTCCCTGGAAAACGACCTTTCCACCTACAGTTCCTTCCTTACGGATATGAAGGCCATGCTGGCCGCGGCCGATGCCCGTACGCTCATCCTCATCGATGAGTTTGGCTCCGGAACCGAACCGGCGGCTGGCGGCGCCATTGCCGAGGCCATCCTGCATGAGCTGGACCAGCGCGGTGCTTATGGCGTCATCACCACCCACTATACCAACCTCAAGCTCTACGCTTCCGGCGCAGAAACGGGCGTGGTGAACGGCGCCATGCAGTTCGATGCCGCTACCGTAGCTCCGCTCTTCGTGCTGGAGCAGGGCCTGCCGGGCTCTTCCTTCGCCTTTGAGCTGGCCCGCAAGATGGGCATGCCCGAAAACATCATCCACGACGCCGAAGTGCGCGCTGGAGAGCAGTTTGTGGGCATTGAGCGCAACCTTCGCAAGATTGCCAAGAGCCGCCGTCAGCTGGACGAAAAGCTCACCAAAATCCGGGCAACGGACAAAACGCTGGAGGGCCTCACAGACCGCTACGAGAAAGAACTGGTGGACATCAAGGAAATGCGCCGCCAGATTCTGGACGAAGCCCGCGAAGAGGCCGCCAAGATAGTGAAGGATGCCAACAAGAAGGTGGAAAACACCATCCGAACCATCAAGGAAGCACAGGCAGCCAAGGACCAGACCAAAGAAGCCAGGGCAGAACTCCAGGGCTTCCTGGGCGCGTTGGCAGAAGGCCGCGGCCGCCGGGACGCCTACATAGATAAGAAACTGCAAACGGTAAAGGAGCGCAAGGAGAGAGAACAGATTCGCAAAAAGCGCAGGGCCGATGGCGAAACCCTCCAGCAGATGCAGGAGCAGGAGGCCCAGGCCCGCAAGCTGGAAGCCTTCCGCAGTGCCCCGCTCAAGGTGGGAGAAAAAGTGCGAATCAAAGATAACGGTATGGTGGGAGAAGTGGCCAAGGTGAGCACCAAGGCCGTGCAGGTGATAGTGGGAAGCGTTACCACCAAGCTGCCGTTGGACCGTGTGGAGAGAATTACCGCCAACGAATACAAGGCTGTGGCCGGAAAAGCGGCCGAAAAGCCTCGTCAGGTTTACGATACCGGCATCAGTGAAAGAAAGGCTAACTTCCGTTTAGAACTGGACGTTAGGGGAGAGAGGGTGAACGACGCCCTGGAAATTGTGATGAGATATATTGACGATGCCATCATGTTAGGTGTCCCTTCGGTGCGAATTTTGCATGGAAAGGGAACGGGCGCGTTGCGCGAAGAAATCCAAAAGTACGTGCGCACCGTACCCGGCGTAAGCTCCGCCGCAGACGAGCATATCCAAATGGGTGGCTCCGGCGTGACGGTAGTAAAAT
>DFLI01000070.1 GCA_002373715.1 Bacteroidales bacterium UBA3623 | reverse complement strand
AAAGCGCAGATCATGGAAGCTTACGATAACTGCATCAAGGGCAAGCAGATCTACGGCAGCTTAGCTTTCTGGGTTGACGAGAACATCGCCGAGGCATGGAAACCAGCGCGCAACAACATGCGTCTGGTGGAGATTTTTATGCTCCTGTCTATTATCATCGCCCTCCTTGGTCTGGTAGCCATGAGTACCTATTATGCCGATGAAAAGAGCCGCGACATTGCCGTGCGGAAAGTTTTCGGGGGAACGGTGGACACGGAGGCGCAGAGAACGATACGTGAATACATGGTGCTGGTAGGGATTGCCTGCGTCATCGGCATTCCGATTGCGGTCTATGCCGCGCAGGAATACCTCAAAGATTTCATTTACAGGCTAGAAGGCTATTGGTGGATTTTCGTGGTGGCCGTGCTGCTCACCGGGCTTATCGCCTTTGTTTCCGTTATCTGGCAGGTATTGAAGGCCGCGAAGACGAATCCGGCGGTAGAGCTTAAGAAAGAGTAGATTCTTCGCTACGCTCAGAATGACAGATCAATCCTCCATATTTTGCTGGAAACCAATCTTTCGCCGAGGCTCCCGCTTCTTCTCCTCTATACGGGAAGAGAGTTCGCCGATGGCCAGATACAGGTTGTCAATGTCCTTCCGAGCGTCTTCGGAGAGGTCGTTGACAGCGCCCAAATCATCTTCACGCTGGAGTGCCAGCAAATCAACCTTTGCTCTGAGTTCCTTGACTTCTGCAGAGAGTGACGAGGCGGCAAGAAGGTATTCCCTTACCTGCACGAAGGCACGCATGATGGCAATGTTGGCAGCAATGGCGACATCGCTCTTCAGTAGTCCGGACAGCATGGCTACACCCTGCTCCGTGAAGGCGAAAGGAGGCGCAGATGCCTTTCTTTTCGATGATATCACAATTTGTGACATCATTTTGACTTCTTCTGGCGTCAACTGGAACATAAAATCCGGAGGGAATCGTTTGATATTACGTTTCACCGATTGGTTTAGTTCTCCTGTCTTTACCTGGTACAATCTTGCTAGATCAAAATCCAGCATTACTTTCTGCCCTCTTATCTCATGGATGAGGTTCTGCACAAGAATTAATTCATCGCGCATAGCCTTCAATAATTAGAACCGATACAAATATAAGCATTAGTAGACATCCCAACAAGACCAGACAACAGCAAACATGAAAAGTTATCTGAAATTCCTATCCCGTAATAAGTTATACACCGCCATCGAGGCGGTGGGGCTGGCCGTGAGCCTGGCGTTTGTTATCCTGATTGGCAGCTATGTGGTGCAGCAGTATGAGGTGGCGCATGAGTCGCCTCAGTGGAAGCGAACCTTCGTACTGGGAACGGATGAGTTCCTGGGCCTCACCTATTGGGACAAGGAAGAGCTGGAAATGAACATCCCGGAGGTCCAGGCGGCAACCCGCATCGCCATGCTGTGGCAGCCGCTCATCCGCAACGGGGAACAGACGCTCCAGAGCTCCGGAGTAGAGGCCGATGCAGACTTCTTCAAGGTGTTCCCGGAATACCATCTGGTAGAAGGAAGTACGGAAGATTTTGTGGGCAAAAATGATGTTCTTATCAGTGAATCCCTGGCCAGGAAGATTGCCGGTCAAGTCGGCAATGACGCCTCCGTCACTCCCGGCTTGACCGGGAGTCTCATCGGCCATATTATCAATGTGGACGGTTCGGAGCGCACCATCAAAGGCATTTTTGCCGATTTTGATGGCACTTTCTTCATGCCCTACGACATCATTACGCACATTTCGGGAACCTGGGCTGCTGAGCAGGAGCGGAACTTCGGCGGCATCGGCAACTATACTACTTGGTTCCGTATACGCGAAGATGCAGATCCCGCCGATGTGCGGGCCAAAGTGAAAGCGCTGCTGCACAAGAACTACGACGCCATCTGGAGTCCAGAGAAGGTGGATTCCTGGAAAGCTTACCGCATGGACGAGGCCTTCTTTGCCACAGGGAACAGCAACGGGCTTACCCGGCAGGGCAATGCCCAGATGCTCAGGCTCCTGACGGTCGTCGTGCTTCTTCTCTTGCTCTCTGCCATCTTCAATTATGTGAACCTGAGCCTCGCACTTACGGGCAAGCGGTCTAAGGAAATGGCCACCCGGAGGCTTCTGGGGGCCGATAAGACCGGCATCCTGTGGAAGTACATCGGCGAATCCGTGGCCTTCACCGCCGTCTGTTTTGCCGCAGCGTTGCTTCTGGCCTATCTTCTGGCGCCCACAATGAACCGCTTGCTTTCCACCGGTGATCCCGAAATGGTGGGACTGGGTTTCGATACCAGCGTAAGACTGTCCTTTATGCTGACGCCCGGGTATATCCTGGCGTACGTCGCCGGCATACTGGTGCTGGGCGTCATCAACGGATTGCTCCCGGCTTTTGCGGCTTCCCGCTACCAGCCTATTGACGTGATCAAGGGCACACTGAGGCGTCGCAATAAGATGGTCTTGAGCAAGGTGTTCATCGTTGTGCAGAATGTTCTGTCGGTATTCCTCATTGCCCTGGCGCTGGTGATGGAGGTGCAAATGCACCACATGCTCACCCGGCCCACACACGCCGCCACAGAGAATCTTTACTACATCGAGTACTCTGCGCAAAACCTTGACCAGATGAAACTCTTCAAGGATAAGGTGGAACAGTTGCCCTTTGTAACAAAAGCCGGCGTAGGCCGTGGAATCCCCGGGCTCATCAACATGACCATGGGCGTGAGGGTGGACGAAGAACACCGCGTGGAAATGCCCATCATCATTTGTGATTCCACTTATTTCAAACTTCTTGGACTGGAGGTGGAGGAAGATTTCGGTCATCCGCTGACGCATTCGCTTTGGATGAGCCGCAGTGCCTTCAACGCCGCCGCGGTCTCGGACACCTCTACCGTATTCCCCCGGAGAATCAATATGAACGGTGCCCAACCGGAGTTCATCGGAGGCATCGTGGCCGATTTCCCCAGCCGGCCGGCCTCCGAGAGTGATCTCAATCCCAACGGCAGTGTCATCGTGACCCGGGCCGAGGAATTGCATTATTCAAACTGCCTCCTGATTGGCACCATAGGAGAAGACGAATCCTATGAAAAGGCAATACGGCAGGCATATAGAGATTATCGGCTGGAAACATCCGGTGTAGAAGAGCCCGCCTGGCGATATGGTTTCATAAGTGACATCAACAAGAAAATGCTGGCTCCGGTTAAGAGAACCCTGCGTCTGGTAGAACTCTTCGCCGTACTGGCCGTACTCATTTCCCTGCTGGGTCTGTTGGCCATGAGCACCTACTTTGCCGACGAAAATACCAAGCAGATTGCCGTAAGAAAGGTCTTTGGGGCCGATGTGAGCTGTGAAACCTGGAGGAACGTCAAGAGCTACATGATGCTGACGGGCATTGCCGGCCTGATTGGCATCCCCCTGGCCGTCTGGGCGGCCAGAGTCTATCTGGAACGCTTTGCCTACCGCGTTGAGAACTACGGCTGGGTGTTTGTGGTGGCCGTTATCATCTCGCTGGCCATCGCCTTCGGAACCGTCCTCTGGCAAACGTTGAAGGCGGCGAAGACCAATCCGGCAACGGAGCTGAAGAAAGAGTAAATCAGTCGTCTATGTTCTGTTGGAATCCTATTTTCCGTCTGGGTTCAGCCTTCTTCTCCTCTAACTTGGAGGATAGATCGGCTATGGCCAGATATAAGTTGTCAATGTCCTGCCGAACATCTTCAGACAAGTCGTTGACAGCGCCCAAATCCTCCTCACGTTGGAGTGCCAGCAAATCAACCTTTGCTCTGAGTTCATTGAGTTCGGCCGAAACGGAAGACGCCATGAGCAAATACTCCCTTACCTTCACAAATGCGCGAAGGATGGAAATGTTGGCGGCAATTGCGACATCGCTATGCAGAACAGACGCCAGCATGGCTATTCCTTCTTCGGTAAACGCCCGCGGCGGAGTACGCCGACCACCCCAACTTGAGGTCACAAATTGTGACTTCAAGTTTGTAAACTCCTTATTATCAAGCTGAAACATAAAATCTAAAGGAAACCTTTTGATATTACGCCTCACGGCCTGGTTTAAGACCTTTGTCTCTACCCGATACAGCCTTGCCAGATCAAAATCCAGCATCACCTTTTTTCCTCTTATCTCATGGATGAGGTTCTGTACAAGAATCAATTCATCGCTCATGACCTTCAAATATTAGAACCAACGCAAATATAAGCATTAGTAGAACTCCGGACAAGCAGGCGAAGAAAAATGGGAAGTCCCGGGCTTGGTTGCTCATCCTCTCCTGTTGGATTATGTTCCTCAGAAAGTGATAGCCGGTGATTTGGCTCTGTTTAAAGAAGGCTCAGGAGTAGTGATTACCGAACCGGCTGCCAGAAAGATGTTTCCCGGCCAAGATCCTCTTTCGAAAGACTTAGGCATCTGCTACAGATCGTTTTCCATGAATGGTTGGCAGGAGACTGTTTCTCGGGAGCCTATTGTTGCCATCGTGGCAGACCCCGCCCTTTCCTTTCTTGACGACTTTGATGTCCTGGTGAGTTGTTTCTCCTCCCTTCCAGAAGTGGCGGAGATGCGGAATTCCAATCTGGAAGAACAGGGCTATGGAACAACCGTAAATGTTCTGGTGGACTTAGTGCCTAACTGTGACAAGGAGAATTTGGCCGATAAGTTCAAAGGGGGATTCATGCACTTCTATGTTCCCGACATTAACGAACGGACCATTGTTATTCCTGCCAGGGATATCTTTTTTCAGGAAGATCCCGTTCATGGCTTGCGGCAAGGGAAACGTCTGTATTTGAACGTTCTCATCGCCTTGGGCCTCCTTTTGCTGGCTTGCGCTATTCTCAATTATGTAAACTTGAACCTGGCCATCTCCGGGAATAGGGCCAAGGAAATGGCTACCCGTCAACTGGTTGGAGCCAGCCGGGCGTCCATCGTAATGAAAGGCGTCTGTGAATCCCTCGTATTTACCACAGTATGCTTTCTTCTTGCCATCCTGCTTGCCGACTGGCTGGTCCCCCTGCTAAACAGCATCAAACCGGCCGGCCTCGCCGTACCTTTCAGGGTTTCCTGGGACGGAGAATCTTTGCTTCTATGGGCTGGAATGGTTTTACTCCTTGGCGTATTGGCTGGTCTGTCCCCTGCCTTGTTCTTAGCCTCGTATCGGCCCCTTGACATTGTTACCGGGAAGGTGAGGCGAAAAAGGAAAATGGGCTTTAACCGGGCATGCATTGTGCTCCAGGCTGTCCTTTCCTTTGTTTTTATTGCCATGTCCCTAACGCTGGAGGCTCAACTTCGTTATACGCTGCATTTGGATTTGGGAATAACGCCCGTGGATAATCTATACTGCTTCTATCCGGGGCAGGTTGGCACTTCACAAGCCCTGTTGCAGCAATTGGAAGCATCCCCAAGAGTAAAAACGATAGGAAGGGGGTACGGGTACCCGACTCTCATTGGCGGCATCAGTTCCGGCCCCAACCAAGCCAGTTACTGCACGATTCAATGTGACAGTTCGGCCTTCAGGCTTTTGGGCTTCCGGGTGAAAGAACAATGGGCGCCCTCCCTTCCGGGAACCTTCTGGCTCACGGAAGAGGCGCGGGATTTTGTGGGAATAACGGAGTCCTCCCCCGACCTCTCTCTTCTCTGGGGCCGATATCCCAACCCTACGGTGACGGCCGTGGGAGGCGTTATCGAAAATTTCCGCCGATATCCCGTGAACGGAGTTGATCAATTGCGGCAATATAACGGTTTTACGAAAGAACTGCTATGCGCCGTGATGATTAATAAATCGGAGATTCTTCCGTACATCTGGATTCAGACCGATGTTGACCATGCGGCTTTTGACCGCTGGTTCAAGGAAGTGGCGGCCAATTCCTACAGGCAGTCAAGCGGAATAACCGACCTTCTTTCCCGGAAAAATGTCCTGTGCGGCTATTTTGAAGACATCATTGCCCGGGACCATAAGGATTTACAGCGTTTTGTGCGTGTGGTGGAACTGTTCGGCCTTATAACCATCCTGATTTCCATGCTTGGTCTCATGGCCATCAGCACTTGGTTTGCCAGTTCCAACGCCAAGGGAATCGCCATCCGTAAGGTGTTTGGCGGGACGATGGATAGCGAGCTCTGGCGAACGGTAAGGTCCTACATGGTTATGACAGGAATTGCAACCATTATCGGCCTTCCTGTTGCCGTGGTCTTAATCCGGCGTTTTCTGGAAGACTATCCCGAGCGCATAGACAGTTATACCTCGATTCTGTCGGTCACCGTACTGCTAACCCTCATTATTGCTTTCTCCTCTGTCATTTGGCAAACGCTGAAGGCAGCGAAGACCAATCCGGCGATAGAACTCAAGAAAGAATAAGGCAAAGAGTTTGATATTATTCACTTTAAATCCAATGCCGTTTGCTTGTTTGACAATTGTTTTCTATCTTTACAAAAAATGCAAGCGCTATGATACTGAACGATCCTTTTATCATTACCATCAGCCGTGAAATTGGATCCGGTGGCGGTTCCGTGGGCCGGAAGCTGGCAGAGAAACTCAATGTCAAGTACATCAATAAGCAGCTCCTCCAGGCCCTGCAAGAGAAATTCAACCTGACCAAGAGCGGCATCGAGCACCTGAGGAACAAAAAGAAGAACTGGTTCACAGATTTGTTCGAACAGGCCGCCCCTGCCCCCAAGGCCACTATGGAGGTAGGAGGATATACCTTCTCCCGCGAGTTCCCGGACGCAGTAACGGTAAAGGACATCTACGAGGCCGAAAAGGAAATCCTCAACGCCATAGCCGACGAAGGTTCCTGCGTCATCACCGGACGCTCTGCCTTCTTTGTGCTGAAAGACCGCCCCAACAAGGTGGATATCTTTATCACCGCCTCCAAGGCAGCACGTATCGAGCAAGTCATGGCCAAACAAAACCTGTCTAAGGAAGAGGCCGTCAAATTGGTTGACACCGTAGACGAAGGCCGAGACAATTACGTCAAGCGTCACACCGGCCTCAGCCGCTATGACATGCGCAACTACGACCTCATCCTGGACATGGACTACCTCACCGAAGACGAGGCCGTAGAAAAGATCCTTTCCTTCATCGGTAAATAATCCATACCCAATACAATGAAAATTAGGCTGACCTTATGGGTCGGCCTTTTTTATTGCCGCCTTCTGGCGGCAGTCCCTCCCCGTTCAGAGGGAGAAAAAAGCACCCGCGCCACTGGGCACAGGTGCTGAATACGGGCCGGAAAGTTTAGGAGCTTGGAAGAGAATCTATTTGCAGCCCGAGGGATTCTTTCGGTTTTCCGATGAATGGATTTACTGACGTAAACTCATGTAATTTTATAATAAAAAAAGAACCCCCGCAAGATGCCGGAGGCAGAAATTTACGCAGAATCAAGGAAAGAGGTAAATATTTACGCAGAATCAATTTTACCAGGGATTCGAAAGGCCGATGAGATCCCGCTTCGCG
>DFLI01000041.1 GCA_002373715.1 Bacteroidales bacterium UBA3623 | reverse complement strand
ATCTGCGGGCAAACATGAGCATGGAAAGCAGCTCAAAGGATTTCCCGTCGTTCGGGACATCAAACTCTTCAACGGGCGCATCACGGTCCATCTGGCGGGAGAAATGAATTAGTTCTTCCCCATAGTGGCATTCTCCGTACTTTTTTACCTCCTGACTGTAATAGTACAAAGGAAGCATTCCGGGACGGGTATAGCGCGCCGTCACAATGTAATCCGTCTTCATGAACAGGCGGAAGATGGCTGCCACCTTGATGGTGATATCTGCGCGATAAGCCGGCTGCTCCTCCCACTCATCTTCTGCCAGGGATAAGGTTGCTTTGGCCACCCTGGTATTCAGGGCGCCCCGGACGTACCTTACCTCATATACATTGGTCTCATTCCCGGGATCGGTTACCGATACCGGGGCCAACATAAGCATGAGCAGAGCAGTTATCAGATAGCGCATTCTTTCTTCACCATTTCTTCAATTCGGGCCAGTAACTCCTGAGTTGTGTGCGTTTTGGCCCGCATACAATATCTTACCTCATTACCGCACAAAAGGCATTTCCGGGGCTCCAGGCCGATGTCTGCGCGGGAGAGGCCAGGGACATCTATGTCCATTAATCGGCCCAGAGGGTGGGTGTCTTCTATCTGGCAGGCGCGGCGTTTGGCTTCGACGGCAGGCATGGGCACAAAGAAATAGGCCTCATAGCCGGTTTCCAGATCCTTAAGCTCTTCATATTCAGGTTGAAACGCCTCCCGAATAGCCTGCACACCGGCCTTTGCAATGGCCAGCGAATACTGGTTCCGTTTTTCCGGCCCCGGCAACTGCACCGTCATGCAAAGCAGGGACCTGCCGGGGTTAGCTCCCAGCAGGTCCTTCTGATGCTTTGCACGGTTATCCCGGCTTTGCAGCAATTGCTCCAGGGTGACCGGCATTATTCCACGATATTGTAGATTTTATCCAGTACAGAGCCGTCGCGGTTCATCACCACACCCACCACCTTGTCTCCGAACGGGAGGGCGTCGGGCTGGCCGATGATGGAAGAAGCCTTGGCAGCCAGGTCCTTGATATCCACAATGTTCAAGCCGGCAGCCTTCAGTTTTTCTGCAATTTCGGGACGGCCCGGATTAACGGCAATGCCGTATTCGGTAACCACCACATCCACGGACTTGCCGGGGGTGATGAGAGTGGTAACCTTGGGCACCACGCAGGGGATGCGACCGCGAAGCAGCGGGCATACAATGATGCTGAGGGCGCTGTCTGCAGCGGTATCCTGATGGCCGCCAATGGCGCCGCGTATAATGCCGTCAGATCCCACCAGCACGTTCACATTGAACTGCGTATCCACCTCCAGGGCGCTCAGAATAACGATATCCAGGGCGTGGGTAGCGGAACCCAGATGCTGGCCGGAAGCATACTCCACAGCCGACACTTCCTGGTGCGTAGGGTCGTTCTTAATGGATTCTGCCGCCACCTTGTCAAAGGACTGCACATCAATGAGCTTGCCAATGAGGCCTTCTTCGTGGAGCTTCACCATGTGAGCGGTAATGCCGCCCAGGGCGAAGGAAGCCTTGATGCCGCGGTTAATCATCTCTTCGCGGATGTACTTCACAGCAGCCAGGGAGGCACCGCCGGTACCCGTCTGGATGCTGAAGCCGTCCTCAAAGTAACCGGAGTTAATAATTACTTTGGCAGCCTGTTTGGCCAGCAGAATATCCCTAGGATTCTTGGAATCACGGATGGCACCGGCTGCAATCTTGGAGCTGTCTCCCACGCTGTCCACCACCACTACGGATTCTACATCGGCCGCAGAGATGGACATGGGCATATTGGGATAAGGCACCAGGTCGTCGGTGATTACCACCACGTGCTTGGCGTAACGGGCATCAGGCAGGGCATAACCCAGCGAGCCGCAGATGCTCTTGGCATTTTCGCTGCGGGAATAGCCGCAGGCGTTGCCCAGTTCATCGGCCGATGAGGCGCCCAGGAAGGCTACGTCAATCTTCAGTTCTCCGCTAGCAATGGCGCTGCCGCGGCCACCGTGGGAGCGGAACACCACAGGTTCCTTCATGAGGCCGTGAGAAATGGCATCGGCCAGTGCGCCGCGAAGACCGGAAGTGGAGATGCCGGTAATGACGCCGTTCTTGATATGGTCAATGAGCGGAGCGTGAACGTCCGAGAGGCTGGAGGCGGCCAGTTTGAGGTCTTTGAAGCCCATCTGGGCCAGTTTGTCCACTACCAGGTTCACCACCTTGTCTCCTCCGCGGAAATGGTGGTGGAAGCTGATGGTCATTCCATCCTTGAGGCCGGAACGCTTGATGGCCTCTTCCAGGGTAACTAACTTAGAGTTTCTCATTACACTTCCTCCTCACTGATTACACCGGCGGCAACGGCCAGAGCAATGGTACGCTCTGCACGCAGCACAACCGGACGGTCTACCATCTTTCCGTTCACGGCAATAACGCCGGAGCCCTTGGCCTGAGCCTCCTTGATGGCGGCCACCACGGCACGGGCCTTGGTGATTTCCTTTTCGGTAGGAGTGAACACGCTGTTCACCACCTCAATCTGACGGGGGTTGATGATGGATTTACCGTCAAAGCCCAGCGTCTTAATCAGTTCCACCTCCTTGCGGAAGGTTTCCATATCATCCAGGTTGGAATATACCGTATCGAAGCAGCAGATGCCGGCGGCACGGGCGGCCACCACAATCTGCTCACGGGCCAGCAGCAGTTCTGCGCCGCCGGGGGTGCGGTTGGTCTTCAGGTTGGCGCTATAGTCCTCGGCACCCAGAGCAATACCCATCATGCGGGGAGAGGCCGTTGCAATGGCGTAGGCATTCACAATGCCCAGGGCGCTTTCGATGGCGGCCATAATCTTGGTCTCCCCTACCCGGCCTATCTCGGTTTCCACCTTCAGGATTTCCGCCTCCAGCTCGCGGACCTCATCGGCCGTTTCTGTCTTAGGCATGCGGATTACGTGTACGCCGGCTTTCACCACGGCTTCCACGTCTTTTTTTCCGTAAGGGGTATTGAGAGGATTGATACGAACAACCATCTCCGTATTGCCGTAATCTATGGTTTTAAGGGCATTGTGTACCAGCAGACGGGCAGCGTCCTTTTCGGCCATGGTTACGGAGTCTTCCAGGTCCAGCATTATGCTGTCCGGCCCGTAGATGTGGGCATCGGCCATCATTCCCGGATTATTGCCGGGAACGAACATCATGGTTCTCCTTAGTCTTTCCATACGTCTTTTCCTGTTGCCCGGACGGCAGCGGCAGTAACCCGCGCCCGGATGGTACAATCCAGTGCTCCCTTGTCCACGGCTTCTACATGGGCGTCGTGGATGCCCAGGCCTTCAAGGGTTTCCGTAATCACGGCCTTGATTTGCCGGCCAAATTGTGCAGCCACGGAGCTCTGCAGATTCACCTGCAGTCCATCTCCGGGGCCGATGGTGACCATGATGTCACCGCTCTCTAAAGTTCCAGCAACCGCTTCTTTCATAGTTACAATAGTTTATCCTTGATGTGCCGGTCTAAGCAGGTCCAGCACTACTTTTACAGGGTTAAAGGTTTCGATGGGAACCTCTACAAAGAGGGTGTTCCAGTCGCTCATGGCGCCGTTCCACAGGCCGGGGAGTTCCAGGGCCTTGAGTTCGCGGCCTTCGTAGCTCTTGGAGCTCATGAAACCGGCGTCCGTGTCTACGTATTTAATAAGGTCGAAGTGCTTGCCCTTGTAGTCATTCAGGCAGCACACCAGATCCACGGGATTGAAGTGCGTGGCGCGAGCCATGGCCTTCATGGCGCCTTCGTCATCCTTGTTAATCTGCACGCTTTCCAGAATCTGGAGGCTGGTGCAGCCATCCTTGCCGGCAATGACGTACGGGCCGCCACCGGGCTCTCCCTCATTCTTCACCATGCCGCACACGCGGATGGGACGGTTCAGCTTAGCGCGGAGCATCTTTACGCGTTCCTCCTCCGAATGGGCCAGCGGCATCTGCACGCACAGTTCCTTGTCCAGGAAGTTCTCTATCTCGTTGCACAGCTGTACGGAAGGGTTCTCGTCCAGCTTCTGGAGATAGGCGAAAATCTTATCTCTCAGCTGCAGGGCGCAACCCATGAGCACCTGTTTGTATTCGGCCGTAATGGGAAGGAGCTTCTCGTGGGCCACATTGTCAATATTCTTGATGCTTACCAGTTCGTCCGTCACCTTATTGAGGTTGTAGATGAGGGCGCCGTGACCGGCGGGACGGAACAGGAGCGTGCCGTCTTCCTTGCGGAAAGGCTTGTTGTCCGGCGTTACGGCAATGGTATCCGTGGCCTTATCCTGGAAGGTGAAGGTGATATTGTACTTTACACCGTACTTCTTCTCATAAGCCTCTTTAATGGCACCGATGGCAATCTCAAAGAGGGTCTGGTGCTCCGGAGAAATGGTGATGGTGAGGTTGCAGGTGTCGTCCTCATTTCTCATATACTCCTGGGCTTCCACCAGATGCTCTGCAATGGCGGTGCGCACTTCTTCCGGATAGCGGTGGAAGTCCAGCACGCCCTTGGGCTTGCTGCCATATGCCAGGCCTTCTTCCTTGAGAAGCTTTTTCAAGGTTTCCAGCCGATATTCACGGCTGTCTTCGGGGGTGCCGAAGAGCTCCGGGGTGTAGAAGGCGAAGTCCTTGATGCGGGCGGCCAGCTTGGCGCCGGGGGCATCGGCCGGTAAATCCTTTCCGGCCTCCAGTTCTGAGAGGCCGTTAAACATATCCTTGAACATGCGGGAGGCTGCACCGGAGGCAGGGACGAACTTGCTCTTGCCGTGCACATCGGCCTTCTGATAATACTCTACAGCGGCTTTCACAGCCTTTTTGTCCAGCACTTTGATGCCCCTTTCCGGGGTGGCGGGCCCTACAATCTTCATCCAAGGGAAGCCGTTCTTGAAGTGCTCAATTTGCTCTTTCACCTGACGGAGGGTGGCGCCTCTGTCCAGGATTTGCTGCTGATCGGTTTGGCTAAACATAGTGTTATAGTGGTTATCAATATAAAATTCGCGGCGGTAATTGTACTCACTGCGCTGCTGCTCAAAACTCTCAGGGCTGCTGCGGAACAGGAAATCGTCTGTGAAGATGGGATAATTGTACTGCATCACGGCAGCAATTTCTCCCTGGGAGCGGCCCCAGAGGTCCAGTGTGGTGGGGACCAACGCTTCGTCTTCCAGCGCAGGGTGGAAATCGTACAAAGGCTCTATGCCAAAGTGTCGGGCCAGGGCCTGCACGGCCTGTGCGGTACCGTTTTGTTTACCTTGGTAAGAATATCCGGCAATATGCGGAGTGGCAATATCACAGAGCTCTATGAGGTTCTGGTTCACGTTGGGTTCGTTGCACCAGGTGTCCAGCACCAGGGCGCCCAGCTTGGGACGGGCATGGACAAGGGCAGCTTCGTCCACAACTTCTCCGCGGGAGGCATTGATGAAAATGGCTCCGGGGCGCATCTTGGCAAAGAAGTCTTCATTAGCCATGTTGCGCGTTGTCTCATCCAGGGGCACATGCAGGGTTACCACGGTGGACTTCTCCAACAGTTCGTCCAGTTCTACAAAGCCTTCCGGGCCTTCCTTGGCGGCACGGGGAGGGTCGTTAAGCAGCACCTTGAAGCCCAGCGTACGGGCCATATACTCCACTTTCTTTCCCACGTTGCCAACGCCCACAATACCAATAACTGCGTCATCCAGCTTGATGGCCCTTCTGGATGCAATGCCGTAGAGGGCCGAAAAGACATAATCCGCCACTCCTCCAGCGTTACAGCCTTCCGCATTCTGCACCTCAATTCCGTGCGCCTGGCACCAGGGAACGTCAATATGATCCATGCCGATGGTGGCGCTGGAAATCATCTGAACCTTGGTGCCGGAGAGGGTTTCCTCGTTGCACTTGGTGCGCGTACGGATGACGATGGCATCGGCATCCATCATGGCGGCCCGGTCTATGGAACGACCGTCCATATACACAACCTCTGCGTAGGGCTCCAGGACGCCTTTTAGAAAGGGAATATTGGTATCTGCAACAACCTTCATTCTAGCTCTTTTGTTGTATCCAACAAATATACAAAATTTTCGGCTTTTTGCGTATCTTTGCGGGCCGATTTTGCTATGTGGTGGTTATTGTCGTTTGTATCGGCGGCCCTGCTGGGCTGCTACGACTCCTTCAAGAAGATTTCCTTGAAGGATAACGCCGTCATCCCCATCCTCTTCCTTAACACGCTCATTTCCACTTGCCTGCTGTCTCCCCTGCTGTTTCGTACCGGGTTTGGCGGCTGGGAAATCCAGCGTTGGATACTGCTGAAGAGCGTCATTGTGCTTTCTTCCTGGCTGGCCGGATATTATGCCATGAAGCATTTGCCTTTGACCCTGGTGGGCCCGGTGAACGCCACCCGTCCCGTGCTGGTGCTGCTGGGTGCCGTGCTGCTATATGGAGAACGGCTTAATTTCCTGCAGAGCATTGGCGTGGGCCTGGCCATTGTAGCGTACTTTCTGATGCGTTTGAGTGGGAAGAAAGAGGGCATCGATTTTCGGCACAACAAATGGATTTTCTGTCAGATTTTTGCCGTTCTGATGGGGGCACTTAGCGGCCTGTATGATAAGTATTTGATGTCTCCGGAAATCGGCCTTGGTCTGGATCGCTTACAGGTTCTCAGCTGGTATACGCTTTACCAGTGCTGCATGATGCTGGGGCTACTGCTACTGGTCTGGATGCCCACCCGGGAGCGCACCACGCCCTTCCAATGGCGTTGGTCCATTCCTTTCATCAGCCTGTTTTTATGTGCGGCCGATTTCGCCTACCTCCAGGCCCTCTCGGAGCCCGGCGCCCTCATTGCCGTCATCTCCATGATTCGCCGCGGCAGCGTGCTGGTGAGCTTCCTTATCGGCGCCTTCTTCCTTAAAGAGCGGAATATCAAATCCAAAGCCTTTGACCTGGTGCTCCTGCTGCTGAGTATGGTCTTCCTATACCTGGGCTCCCGCTAAAGATGCTTGCGCCGGGGCCATCACGGCGCAGGTTGGCTTCCGGATGGCGCAGGTGCCAGTCTAAACGACGCAGGTCAGATTTTTGTCGAAGTACCCGCGCCATGAATCGACAATCTGTGCCCTACAGCGGTGCAGGTGCTAAGACTTTTTTCTGACCTGCGCCATCATGATGTACACCTGCGCCACAAAAAAACGAAAAAAGTTTTGCAAATTCGAAAAAAGGAGTTACCTTTGCAATCCCAAACGGGAAAACACGGGGTATTAGCTCAGTTGGTAGAGCGTTTGAATGGCATTCAAAAGGTCAGGAGTTCGATTCTCCTATGCTCCACAAAAGGTCGCTGATTCAGCGGCCTTTATTGTTTGACGCAGAAATCTTCGCATAAAACAATATCTATTCTTTACATAAGAGTTAAGAATTTAGTACCATTTTAGTACCCACCTCTCATTAAAAAAACGACTCGCCTATTTAAGCATTGTTAAGAGGCTCAGCGAGTTCTAGCGTTGCAAAGATAGTCATCATTTTCTTGGAAACAACACTTGTGAAAGTAATTTTTAAATATTACTTTTGTAAAAAGATGAATGATGAATCAAATATATTTCGAAGCAAAAGGAGAAGCGCTTCTTGAAAGGATTGGGATGAGCAAAAGTGAGTTTGCGAGGCGGATGGGTATCCGTAAGCAAAACGTAAAGGCTCTATTTAAAACCAAGAACCTTGAAACTATTTATAAAGCATCCGAGGTGCTGGGGGTTCCGTTTATAATGCTGGTTGGATACATTGAAGAACCGGACCCAATCCCTCTTGATGCTCAGTTTGTTGATGACGGCATTACTCATGATGACATTGTTATTTCAGAAGAGGACATCCCTACGGGCAATTCGACAGAAGACAGACGGAGGAGGCATGGTATTATTTATTCGTTCTATGAAGATTGGAAACTCAAGAATCCGGATCAGAAAAAGTACAATATCGCCTTAAAAGAAGACATTAATATCCGTTCAGTCTCTCTTGATGAAACGGCCGGGCAAGCATCTATTACATACCTTTCTACCCTAGCTGTACTTCAACTCGACGCAATTCTGACTAACGCCTGGCTTGTCAAGGATGTTCCATCCAAGCAGAATAGTAAGAACCAACGTTCTTTTGAACGTATGCTTATAATGGAATATATCTGTACCGGAGTCGGCAGAGTCAAAATGACTGTTGGAGTTAGAAGGAAAGACAAGATGAAGGTACAGTATTGTATTACGGCCATCGAAGCAAAGAAAACAAAACAGGAGGCCTG
>DFLI01000034.1 GCA_002373715.1 Bacteroidales bacterium UBA3623 | reverse complement strand
CTACGCTGCAAATCTAAGGTTTGTCCCAGCAAAAAGAGTGACGAATGAAAACCATTGCACGTACCTTTTACAAGATGCCCGTGAACGTAATGTTCTTTGTTACGGTGCCTCTTTTCTACTTCCTCTTTGTTTTGGCCTATAAGCCCTTTAACATGGAGGTTTTCCTGGGAGCAGGGCAGGGCCGATATACTCTCCACCTCATCGTTTCCACCCTCATCGTCCTGGGGGTGATGGTTTTCTCCCGCATGCTCCTTTTCCTGCTGCGCCGTGCCATAGACCTGAACTGGTCGCTGTATGTGCTGTGGTGCTTCGGGGAGGCCATCCTCTGCGGCCTGTTCCTCTCCATCCCCATGGGCATCAGCTGGGCTGACAGGCCTTATTTCACCATCATGTCACTGTGCATCCTGTATATGTGCGCCATCCTGGTGTTCCCCCTCTCGCTCATCTCCATGGCCGTGCAGCTGCATGTATTAAACAAGAGGGCCGATTTAGCCCCCACCGTGGACGAGAAGACGCTCATCCGCTTCTATGACGAGCAGAAGCGCCTCAAACTGGTGGTATCTTCCGAGGCCGTGCTTTACATAGAGGCCGAGGAGAACTACGTGCACATCGTGCACCTGGATAACGGCAAGGTGAAGGATTTCGAGCTGCGCTCTTCCATGCGCGCCCTGGAGGAAATTCTCCAGCGCCACGGCCTGGTGCGCTGCCACCGCAGTTTCTTTGTCAATGCCGCCCATGTAGAGCTTCTGAAAAAGGATGCCAACGGCTATGCACTGGCCCAATTGGACCAGGAAGGCCTGAAAAACATTCCGGTGAGCAAAAAATACTACGACAGCATTGTGGCTCTACTCTAGTGAAATTGAGATGTTTATCCCTAACACTCTAAAATTAAAATATTTTAATTGAGTTTTAAGTGTAAATATCTCTTGTTTTCAGAATAAAAAATTGTAACTTTGTGCCGGGCAACGAAGCAATTCGTGTCCATTTGTTAAGTTCGTTTTATATACTTGAAACGCGCCCTTGGGGAGGGGCGCGTTTCTCTTTTTTTCGCCGGAGGCGGAAAAAAAGAGAAAAAGAAATTCACGTTACATTGGAACAATCTCTACACGCATACCGCACGCATGGATAATTCGATAGAAAGTGGCCACGGTAGGGATGATCTGACCATGCTCCACCCTGGAGATATAGCTTTTGGTAGCCCCTATCTTCTGAGCCACCTCTGCCTGCGTCTTCTTGGCATCTTTCCGGGCATCCAAAAGAATTTGAGCGCTATATTCATCCCAGGCCTGCTGAACAGCCTTTTCCCAAGAGTCTGAGCCCGCCGGACCAAACTCTTTTTCCAGTTCGGCACTTACGTCGTAGATATCACTTTTCCGCATAGTACTGTGCTTTAAGTTGTTTCGCTTTTTCGATTTCGGCATTTGGTGTTTTCTGTGTCTTCTTTATGAAACAATTCATCAAGACCACCAAGTTCCCTTCATCGTGAAAAAAGAAAAGTCGGGCCTCCTTGTTGGGTAGAGTCACCCTCAACTCCCAAATACCACCAAGCAGATACTTGATATAGTGCCTGGGCACTTTGTCATCTGTCTGCAGCAACAATAGGGCACGCCTAACCTTCAATTGCTCTTCCCTTACAAGCGTCTCCATAAAACTCTTGTAATAGCCTTTGTAGGCAATGATTCTTTTCATCGGCAAAGATAAATAAAGTTTCAACATGTTGCAACAACCCGGCAGCTGTTTCTTGGCCAAATATACTTGGAGGTCACGAATCAGACCTTTAAAAACAACAAAACTTTTCCTTATTTTTCTTGCGAATCAAGCGAAACAACAGCAACTTTCTTACGATTGCACTCCCAACTAACTAAGAGCCAATTTCTTAAGACGAGAACTATCTAAAACAAAAAAGGATGGCCGAAGCCATCCTATAGTACGGGATTACAGTTCAAACTACTTCATCGGGAAAAAGGTGATGGCCTGGCCACCACCGGGGGCAAGATGCACCGTGAGGGTATCAGAACGGGTCACCTGCTGTTCACGGATCTCGTAGGCATAGGGGTTGGTTTCCCAGTGTGCATCGGGGGCATCGGCATAGATGATGGCCTTATAGGTAACGCCTTCGGAAAGGAAAGTAAGGGGTTCCGTGAGGGTACGTCCCACTGCGTCTGTGGTGGCACCGTAGAAGAAACGGTCACCCGCCCGGCGTACAACGGAAATAAACTCCCCTACCTCTCCCTGCAAAGCCGTGGACTCATCACAATCGGCATCAAAATCCCGGAAGAACTGGAAGGCGGGATGGCCTTCGTAGTTTTCCATGAGGTCACAGGCCATCTGCATGGGAGAATACAGGACTACCCAGTTGGCTATCTGCTTCACCAGCGTGGTATTCACTCGGCATTTGGTGCCGGGCATGCCCCAGGTGCGAACCTGTGGCTTACCCGCTATATTGCGGTATAAAACATCAAACACACCCGGGGTATAGTCCATAGGGCCACCCAGCAGGCGTGTGTAGGGAAGCGTCTCGTGGTGCGTAGGAGTATTTCCCCTGCTCCAGCCGTTGTATTCCATGCCTTTGGCACATTCGCGCGTCATGAAATTGGGCCAGGTACGACGGATGCCTGTAGCTTTGATAACCTCGTGGCCGTCCACCATAATCTGCCGTTTGGCCGCCTCTTCCACCACGTGCTGGTAGTGTTGCACTCCCACCTGTCCGTGGCGGGGATAACCGCCATAAAGGCCACCGCCGGCATAACCGGTCTTAAGGCCGTGAATACCAAGACCCTGCGCCCAGTCCAGGCTTCTCTCAAGTTGCTCTTCAAAACGGGCGACATTGCCTCCCGTTTCATTATGGGTTATGTATAGGATGCCTTTCTCGCGGGCATAGTCCGTTACCTTCTGGATATCAAAGTCCGGTGCCGGCCGGGTGAAATCAAATTCCGGAACGGCATTGGAGCCGTCCCAGGCGTCGTTCCAGCCTTCAAACAGCACACCTTGGATATTATTGGCAGCCGCAAAGTCTATGTACTGCAGGGCCCGTTCAGTGGTGGCGCCGTGATGGTCTCCACCCCAGTTCTCAATGCCCAGATGCAGGCTCCACCAAACGCCAATGTATTTAATGGGTTTAATCCAGGAAGTATCTTCTATTTTGGAGGGTTCGTTCAGGTTCAAGATAAGGGAAGAATTCACCAACCCTACAGCACTGTGGGCAATCTGAATGGTTCTCCAGGCTGTCTGGAACTCTCCCGGCACATACGCCCGGACAACGGGTTCAGCGGAAGCATCGGCCTGGCCGCGCCTTCTTCTTCCTTCCTGCCGATAGGGGGCCAGCAAGGCCTTGAAAACCGTACCGGACTTCTGGGCCAGCACCATCTCCGGGAAATTGTAAAGGGCCGCCTCGTGCACGCTGGCATGGAGACCGTTTTCCCAACGCAGGGTAACGGGTGTATTGGCATCTTTCAGTTCTGAAAGCGGTAGTACGCGGTATTCGTGCTCGTAGGAATTGAAATCTCCCGGAAGAGACCAGGAGGTGGCATCGTGGGCAAAAGCGAACTCCGTCTGCTCGTCCAAAACCGTGAGTGTGTCCTGCTTGGAATGAACCTCATAACGGAAACCAAGTCCGTCGTCAAACACCCGGAAGCAAATATCTACAGGCGTTCCGGAGGTATGGACCAAAGAAACCCTCATCTCCCGGTGGCGGTCTTCAATAACCTTATTCTCTCCCCACGGTTGTACCCACGTACCGGCATATTCGGAATGCTTGATGCGCTTAAGCTTAAACTCTCCCGAAAGGTCCTGCTCGCGGGTTACAAGACCCAGCTGGGAGGGCAGAATGAAGGGCCTGCCATCCACATCCACACTGTAGGACGGAATTCCCTCCTCCAGATAGAAGGAAACGGTGATGCTCCCGTCCGGAGATGAAACAATGGGTTTGGGGCTCCCACAAGCCACCAGCGCCAGGAGAGCAACCAAAAGAAGGATGTTGCGTTTCATATACTATTGCATAAAGATGACGGTAGAATATGCGTCCAATTGCAGGGTATTCCCCTGGGTTTTGGCGGCACCATTCAGGCCGATGGCCGTTTCCAGCTTGTCAGCCGGGAAATTGGCAGTAACGGAAGAAGAGCCAAAGTTGTGCACCACCAGCAGCTTCTGGGAGCCTGCAGTCATGTACCAGGCTGCAAGGCCCTTGTAAGAATCATTGCTATTGCTGTCGTTATACGTTCCGTGGGCGGTCATTTCGCCTTGTGCCAGGGCCGGATAAGCATTGCGAAGGCGGGTAAACTGCTGATAAACCTTCAGCAAGGAGCCGTCCGTGGCGTCCTGTGCCTCTACGGAAATATCGGCCGACAGCATATTCTTGTCTATATTGGAGGCACTGGTCCAGGAGGAAGGCACCGTACCGGATTTGGTCCATTTAATGGGGGTGCGCACCTGCTCATCGGCTCCACCCTCGTGACCGATTTTTCCCCAGTAGCCCAGTTCTTCGCCCTGATAGATATAGGGAGAGCCGGGAGAGGTTAAGAGTACGCAGGCAGCCAGCTTCTCCTTGGCCAGAGACTTGCCCAGTGTAGTGGCCGCACGGGTTTGGTCGTGGTTGGTGAGCTTGGTTGCTTCAATATAACTGCTGCGAACGGCTTTGCAGATGCTTCTGATGTTCAGGATATCCTTGGTGAAGTATTTTCCAGTAGAGTTGTTAAGGGCCCAGGAAAGCCGGTCCCAATATTCAAAGTCAAACAGGGCGGGAAGGCCTTTGTAATACTGCGCCATAGCATCGGTACCTGTCCAGGCTTCTCCCACCATGTAGATATCTCCGGTATTGCCGGGTACGGCCTTATAATACTGGTTGCAGCGGTCGTACCAGGTTTTTAGGAAAGTATTGTTCCCGTTAGGAATATCCTTCTCATAAATGTAAAGGACTGCGTCCAGACGAAAGCCACCAATACCCATTTCAATCCATTTTTTTGCACTGGCAGCCACATCGTTAAAGGTAGCATTCGTTTCCAGATTGGCCAACTCTCCATAGTTCAGGTCTGGGAGTCCGCCCGGGAAGGCCGCATAGTAATAGTCACTCTTTCCGAATGTGATATTCCCAACATTGCCACTATTATTGAGGTTGTAAGCTGTTCCAAACTGAATAGGCGCCCCATTGCTTCCAAACTTGGTCCCAGCGTCCCAGGAAGTTGCAGATGTGCGCACCAGGAATCCCCAGTCGGAATCAAAGTCCAGGGTAATCTCGTAGATATCGTTTCCGGTCTTGTACAGGCGGAAGAGCTTCTCGTTTCCGAAATACACATATATGTTCACCGATGTATCCGTATTGGAAGGCTGTGCCGCGTCAGTAGTTTCCGTCAACGTTACCTTCTTTACGCTGCCACTCCAGTCCAGGACAAAGTGCAGGCGGCCCTTATAACCCAGGCTTCCACCGGTACCGGTGGAATACCAATTAGCGGAGTTATATGAAGAGAGGGATGGAATCTTCCCAGCCTTGATATCAGCCTCCGGCGTAGAGGAAATCACATAATAGTCTCGGTATTCGCTCTCGGCAGAAGAACAGGCGCTCTGGAACCAGGGGTTCCCCGCTCCGGTATGATTGAGCACGTAATCCAAATATATCTTGATTCCCTTTTCCCCTGCCTTTGCGATGAGTTCCTGAAGGTCTGCATCCGTTCCGAACTCGGTACGAACAGAGTAATAATCCTTTGCATTATAGCCGTGGTAGCTATCGGCCGGGTGAATGGGAGATAACCACAGGGCCGATACTCCCATCTTGTCCAGATAATCCAAGTGCTGGGTAATTCCCTTTAGGTCTCCCCAACCGTCCGTTCCGCTATCGGCAAAGCTGTATACCAGCAGCTGATAGGTAATATCGGCCCTTTTGGTGCCATCCCAACTGTCTGCAACGGGCGTCACGGTAGTCCACGTCATAGGAGCCGGGCTCGGCGAAGGGCTGGGCGTAGGGTCATCGGGAATAACGGGCAGCGGTTCGGGGCCCTTGCAGGCCATCATCAGGGTTGCCGCAATGGCAAGGAAGAAGGATTTTCTAGTCATCGTTTATATTCGATTACCAATGTGGAATATGCAGGAACAAGTGTATTGTCACTAACCTGCACCTTTTCTCCCGTCACAATATTCAAGCCATCTTTCAAATCAGCCGTCATTTCGCTGAAACGGGTCCAAGGAACGGTACACTCCTTTTCGGAATTATTGATGAATACAAACACTACGTCATTGTCATTGTAACGGAAATAACCGTAAGTGTTGTTTTCGGGGATGAAATGAAGGGTCTTACCACTGTGAATCACTTCTTTTCCCTTTCTCCAGTTAAAGAGCGTGCGGGCATAATCGTGAAGTTCCTTGGCATGGGCGTACGTAGTGTCAGCCTTGGCGGCCTGGGCGCGGCCCTTCTCGGTGAACAGGTTCACGGGATCTCCCTTCCAACCGCCGGGGAAATCCATCCTCAGACGGCCGTCATCACGGCGGGGATTGCCGGTAACAAGCATCATCTCATCCCCGTAGAAGAGCTGCGGAATACCTCTTAGCGTAGCCAGAAGGGTATAAGCTATCTTCATCCGGCGGGGATCGTGACCAAAGGTGTCGCCAATGCGGGCAATGTCGTGGTTGGACAGGAAAATGAGCATGTGGCTCAGGTCGTGATAGATAAAATCGTGCGACAGGGCGTTGTACACGGCCGATATGTCCGAGCCGCCCCGGCGTCCGCGGGAGCCATTTCCTTCGGCAGCACCGATAGGGGCCTGTAAGGCTTGAGAGATAGCCGCCTGCAGCGGGAAGTCCATGATGCTGGGCAGATGGGAATCAAAGCCGTCATTGTTAGGGTTGCCGGTTTGCCAGTAGGCTACAAAATCGGGATTGGCACTCCAGTTTTCACCCACAATGTTAAAGTTGGGATATTCGTCCGTAACAGCCTTTGCCCACTGCGACATGGGAACTTTTTCGTTGTAGAACCAGGTGTCTACCCGGAAGCCGTCCAGTCCGGAGAATTCAATCCACCACACGGCCCACTGCTGGAAATACTTAAGCATGTAGGGGTTATCCAGATTCATATCCGGCATACTGCCCACGAACCAGCCTTCTTCCATAATGGCCTTGTCAGCCTTGGAGGCATTGGGATCCATGGCCAGCCCCATGTTGTGGTTGGAGTTCACATAAGGGTCGTTCATGTGCACCCAGTCTTTGAAGGGCATGTCCTTCATCCACCAGTGGTCGGTGCTGGAGTGGTTGGTTACTACGTCCATAATAATCTTCACGCCCTTAGAATGTGCCTTCTGAACCAGTTTGCGATACAAGTCGTTGGTTCCGTAACGGGGGTCTATGTGATAGTAGTCGGAGCAGGCATAGCCATGGTAGGAGCCGCGGCGGGCGTTGTCTCCCAGAAGCGGAGTACTCCAGATGGCCGTAGCACCCAGGTCTGCAATATAATCCAGATGGTCTATGATGCCCTGGATATCGCCACCGTGACGGCCATTGGGCTGGGAACGGTTGGCCTTTTCGGCCGTATCTTCCGTGGAGTCTATGGAAGGGTCTCCGTCGGCAAAACGGTCCGGGACAATGAGGTAAATAAGGTCTGCCGTAGTGAAACTCGTCCTATCGGCCGAGCCCTCTTCCCGGGCCTTTATCTGATAAGGGTAGCGGATGGTTTCCGCACCACGTTGGAAAACAAGGGTGTAAGTACCCGGCTTGGCGGTCTTCTCCACCTCAACATCCACGAAGAGGTAATTGGGGCTGTCGGCCTTATGGACCGCCTTTACCCACACGCCCGGGGCGCCTTCAATGGTAACATCGGCCTCCCCTATTGAGGGGCCGTTCACGAGCAGCTGAAGCTCGGTTTTCATCCCGGTCCACCAGGACAGGGGTTCTACACGCTGGATCTTTTCCTGAGCCATGGAAGAAAGTGAGAAAAGAATGCCTGCGGCCAGGCAAGTGAAAAGGGTTCGTTTCATAACTTAATCAATTTCCCAGATTTGATACTGATAGGCGCTGAAGGTCTGCTTTGTGGGGACACTTCCCTTTCCGGATACCGGCTGGGGGAAATCGGCCGATACGGAGGAACCGCTTACATTCACGGCCACCAAGCTTCCCTTGGAGGAGGTGGTGGGGGCATAGTACACAAATACCACCTTGTCTGAGTGATAGATTTTGCAGGCGGTACCGCGGTTCACCTTGGCCAGGGCCGCCATGGCGTCCTGATACTTCTTCTGATAATCGGCATTGGCCGCCCAGTTGAACGTTTGCACGTTGAAGAAGTTAATCTTCTGGTTGTAGGCCGTTTCCTGGGAACCGTATATCATGGCAGAGCCGTTCAGGGCTGCCATTAGCACATAGGCCGATAAAGCGCCGTCGGCACTCTTGAACTGCGTCGGAGGGGTATTCTCCGTGGCGTCGTCGTGGTTGGTCACGAAATAAAGCTTGGTCTTGGGAGCAGGAGCCTTTCCCTGGTCTTCCTTGTACCAATTGGTGAATGTGGTCACATTCCCGTTGTTGTACAGATTGATCATCCGGCTCTTCATGGCCCGGTCGAAGATGATGTCAAAACCGTCGTCGAACATCCTCTCAAAATCGGATTCGGCCAGCATGATAAAGCCGCTTTTCTGGGCCTTGAGCTTGGAGATGGCTTCTTTCCAGAAATCGTCCCTTACGCCGTGGGCGTAGTCGCAGCGATAGCCGTCAATGTCCAACTCCGTTACCCAGTAAAGGAGGGCGTTTTCCATGGCAGTCCACAGTTCCTTCTTGCTGTAGTCCAGCTGGGCTACATCCTTCCACTCTCCATCCTTGGTGGGCCAGGCAATGCTGCCGTCGGCCTTGTGTTCATACCAATCGGGGTGCTCCGTAATCCAGGGATGGTCCCAGGCGGTGTGATTGGCCACCCAGTCAAACATTACTTTCATGCCCTTGTTATGGGCAGCCTGCACCAGGGCTTTCAGCTGGTCCAAAGTGCCGTACAGGGACTCCACCTCCGTATAGTTCTGGATGCAGTAGGGAGAGCCGATGGCGTTTTTCTTGCCTTCCTTGTACACCGGCATCAGGTACAGGATCTCGGTACCCAGGGACTTAATGAAATCCAGCCGCTCCTGGACTTTTCCAAAAGCGCCGGAGTTACCATAAAGCTTCAGATTCACCTGGTAGATTTGCCAGTTGTCCCGCACCGTTGCGGCAAGGCTCAGGTCCTCGGTGGCATAGGTAGCCACCACGGGGAGTTCCTTTCCGCCGCCTCCGCCGTCAATAATGGCGGGGCCGTCAGGCGTTTTGCAAGAAGCGGCCAGCAGCCAAAGGGCAAAGAATAAAAGGGTCCGTTTCATACTCAGTGCTATTAATTGGCAGACGGGGGTCCGGTCAGGGGCCCCCCGTCCGAAAATGGGATTAATTTGCAGGCGTAACGCCGGTATCGGTAACCTTCAGATAATACTTGTTTTTCTCAAACTTCAAGGCATAGTCGGCAAGTTGGGCTCCGCCGCCGTTGTTATTGAAAATCAAGTTTTCGGAAAGGCCAATGGCATTTTGGATCACGAATACCTTATAAGTGACTTCTCCAACCACCTCCGTTTCGGAAGGAAGGATGCCGGGCCAACCACCACCCAGGTTGTTCACATCACCCCACATGTACAGGGCAATGGCTTCCCAACCGGTCTGGTCATCCACGCAAACTTTCACTACGGTAGGATCCTCTATCTGAGTAACTCCCTCTGCCGTTACTTTGAGCCAATATACGTTCTTCTCAAAGGTGAGGGCGTAATCGCCAAGCTGAGTTCCGCCATTGTTGTTATTGAAAATCAGGTTCTCAGAAAGACCAAGAGCGTTTTCAATGACAAAGGTCTTATACTCTTTTTCGGCAACCGTTACGAGCTCACCAGGCTGAACGCCGGGCCAGTCACCGCCCAGATTGTTCACATCACCCCACATGTACAGGGTCATGGCCTCCCAACCCGTCTGGTCGTCCACATAGATGGTCACGCGCTTGGTGGAATCAATGGTGGGACGCTCAGTAGGAGTAACACCTTCGTCGGTGACAATGAAGAAGTATTCTTCCTTGTCCAGGAGCATGCCGCTGTCATCCGGATAGTTATCCAACTGAACACCGTTGTTATTGTTGTTGAAGATGAGTACTTCCTTACGACCAAGGGCATCCGGAATCACAAATACCTTGTAGGTGGTTCCCATGATTGTTTCCGTACGGGCCACCTGATTACCAGGCCAGTTGCCGCCCAGGTTGTTCACTTCACCCCAGAGGTACAGGGCCATTTCGTCCCAACCGGTCTTGTCTTCCACATAAATGGTGACGGGCTTCTTTTCCTCTTCTACAAAGTTGAATTCCTTGCTCAGAACATAGAAGCGGTCCTTGTCCAGGGTAATCTTGGTCTGGTAGCGGTTCACGTTGTCGTTCTCGTCGGAATGGAAAATGACATCTACCGTCTTGCCCTTGAACACCTTGGGAGTGAGGAATACCAGATAGGTATCGGCATCGAAGTAACCGCCGGTGGCCTTGATACCGGGCCATTCGGTAGCGTTCTCTTCGTCGTCCCAGATGTGGGCATAGATGGTTCCGGGCCAACCGGATTCATCCTTCACAATGATGCGTACACCCATTTCCACCTCGGTGAGGCCGTCATTGGTAAGCACATAGTAGCGGTCGGTATCCAGGGTGATTTCGGTCTGGACGCGGTTGGTTTCCTCGTCCACGTCGGAGTGGAGAATAATTCCAATCTTCTTGCCTTTCATCTTGTCCAGAGTAGAGATAACCTGGAACTCTACACCTTCTACCGTCTCGGTTTCCTCGAACTGCTGGCCGGGCCACTCGGTATTGGCACCGTCAATCCAGTAGTGGGCAAAGAGGTTGCCTTCCCAGGTGGTGTTGTTCTGGATATAGATCTTCGGTCCGTCATAGACAGGTGCCGGAGGAGTGGGAGGAGTAGGAATTCCACCGCCAGGGCCATCCACCAGGGTAGCACCTTCGTCAGTAACCTGGAAGAAGTAATCCTTTACACCCTCTGTGAACGTAACATTAACATCGTCAAGCTGAGTTCCGCCATCGTTATTATTGAAGATGAGGTTCTCGTTGAGGCCGAAGATATCGTCGCCGTATTCGAAGTACTTGTACTCAACGTCGCCCAGCTTTTCGCTGCCGGCCACCTGAGCACCGGGCCAGTCTCCACCGAAGTTGTTCACATCACCCCACATATACAGGGCAATGGCATCCCAGGTGGTCTGGTCGTCTACCCATACGCGTACGCCATCGTGGTCAGGAATGACAATGGCGCCACCCTCAGCCGGGTTAGGGGCCGCAGTAACACTTTCGGCCGTTACCAGGAGGAAGTAATCTGCAACACCATCCGTAAAGGTCATGTTGTAGTCATCCAACTGGACACCATCACCATTGTTGTTGAAGATGAGGTTCTCATTGAGGCCGAAGATGTCGTCGCCGTATTCGAAGTACTTGTACTGCTGCGTACCCAGAGTAACGGTACCGGACACCGCTGCACCGGGCCAGTCTCCACCGTAGTTGTTCACATCACCCCACATGTACAGGGCAATGGCATCCCAACCGGTTTCGTCAATGATGTACACGCGAACACCGTCATGGTCAGGCAGAACAATCTTGCCTGCGTCCGGATCCGGCGGGAGGAAGTATTTCTCCCACTTGTCGGCATACACATTGGCCCATTCGCCGGTGCCAATTGTGAGCGTATGCGTCACGGGCTCTCCCTTGGAAGAACGCTCGTAACCCTGCTGGGAATTGTAGAAAGTAAAGCCGTCGGCCAGCGTCTTGCCGCCAACATACATGGACGGATCTACATAGATACCCCACTTGGAGGTAATGGTTTCAGAGTGAACCATGCGGTAAACGGGGTCTCCGATGGATTCTTCGCCACCATTGAACGCACCGATAATGTAAATGTCATCGGTAGTGGCAGAGGCCTGAGGCATAATCACCTCAACCAGGATCTTGTCGGGCTGCGTCTGGAAAGCCTGATCTTCGTGCTTGAAGCTCAGCTCTTCCCTCTGGATGCAGGAGGCTGAAAAGACTGCCAGGGCCGAAAGGGCCAGATATTTAAAAACTCTTTTCATGACTAGTCAACATAATTAGGGTTCTGAACAAGACCGGGGTTCACGGTCAAGGCAGCGTGCGGCAGCGGGAACCACTCATACTTGCGGTCGCGCTGGGCCGGATAGTAGTCTTCACCCTCTCCACGGCCGAAGAACCACCACTGACCCTGGGTGAATTTGTCAAAGCGACGGAGGTCTGTACGACGGCGGCGTCCTTCGCAAAGGAACTCCTTACCCCATTCGTTCAGCATCCAGTCATAGTCAAAATCCGTAAAACCGGGACCGGGTTCATTCTGAACAGTAGCCCAGTCGGACTCCTTGAAGTAACGCTTGCGAACCTGGTTCACCAGATCCTTGGCATCGTTGGCCTTACCATCACGAAGCAGGCATTCGGCCAGCATGTAGTACACCTCGGCCAGACGGAATTCCACCTCGTCAATATCACGGAAGTCTACGCCGCACACATCCGGGAGGATGGGATAACGGAGCATACGGTAACCGGAGTTGGTCTCACCCCAGTGAGGAGACATCACCGTAGCCAGATCACGGCCTTTGTTCTGGAAGGTACCCACCTGATCCACATAAACCAGGTCCTGACCATCGCGGTCGGCATCGGCCGGAAGGGCAACGCCGGTGTAGTAATCCGTCTGGGGGCCCATCAGAAACAGGCCATTCCAGTTACCTTTTTCGTCGGCATGGTAGGGCTGCTTGCGAATGTCGCGGCTGTCGAAACGATCGTACACGGCGCCCAGTTTGTCGCCATAGTCGAAGAGGAAGGACTTGCCGCCGGTATCAGTACCGCCGGTAGGAAGCACGGTGCCGGAATTGTCATGAGACGGAGCCACGATAACACAGTTCCAACGTCCCTGCTCGTTGTTGGAGCCCAGGATGGAAAGCGGATCACCAAAGGCATTGTAAGGCAGGAAGGTCACGTCACGCATATTGTAGGCGTTACCGCTGGACTTACCGTGCTCATAGGCCATAGCAAAGATAACCTCGGGGCAATTCACATTGTTAATACCGTAGATGTCCCTGTAGTCTGCTGCCAGGCTATAAGTGCCAAATTGGTTATCCAGGATATCCCGGCAAATTGATGCAGCCTCACTGTAGTGGTCTTCCTTGATGAACACCTCTGCATTGAACAACAGGCGGGCCTTGATGATGCGGTTGGTGGCCTGGTTCATGCGGTTCACGTTATTCTTGGGAAGGTCGGCCAGGCTTTCGTCCAACTCGGTAACCATGAAGTCCCAGATTTTCTTGCAGGAGGTATCAAAGTCGGGATCTGCAGACGGGGGAACCTCGGAAGTAACCTCCGTGTTCAGCGGCAGAGCACCGCCCCAAACCTCAAATAGGTTGTAGTAGCACCAGGCACGCAGGGTGCGCATTTCTGCTACATACTGGCTGGCTTTTTCGGGAGTGATGCCAAGGGCCAGCAGGTCAATGGTCTCCAGGTCGTGGATAATGCTGTTGCACTCTCCAATGGCGCCCCAGGTGTTATTCCAGGCGCTCTGGATAATGCTGGATTGGGATGTCCAGGTGTGGGAGGAAAGCACAAACTTTTCTGCGTTGTCCCAACCCCAGGTACCGCCGTTCCAAACGCGCCAGGCAATCTGGTCGGCCGAAAATTCGTTCAGATAAAAGAAGTACTCGCCGAAGGAGCCTTCCGCAGTATAGTACACGGAAGCGATGGCACCCTTCACGCTGTTCTCGTTCTGGTAGAAATTATCCTTCTCAATGCGGTTGAAGGCCTTTTCATCCAGGTTGAAGCAAGCGGACACAAAGAGTGTTGCGGCGGCAATGACTGTAGTATTGATAATATTTCTCATAAGGCAAGCCGATTAGAAGGTGATAGTGGCACCCAGGGTAACCACGCGGGTTTCAGGATAGCCAGTGCCATTGTCCACACCAGGCGTAAGGCCGTTGGTGCTCAACAGAGCCGGGTCTGTGCCCGTGTAGCCGGTGAAGGTGTACAGGTCGCTGGCGGTGAGGAACACGCGGAGATTGCGGAGGATACTCTTGTTCTTGGGAGAATAGGTGTATCCCAGGGTAATGTTCTGAATCTTCATGAAATCACCCCTCTCCATGAAATAGGAGGTAACAACGCCACCATACTCGCGCACCATCTTGTCTCTGGTGTAGGCGGTACGGAACACATTGGCGTTACCGGAGCCCTGCAGGTTGTTGGCACGACGGTTGTTGTAAATCATGTGGCCGAAAGCACCATTCATGGCGATATTGAGGTCAAAGCCCTTGTAACGGAGGGTGTTGTTCCAGGAAAGATACAGCTTGGGGATGGTGTTGCCAATGTAGCGCTTGTATTCGGGCTTGGCAGAAGCGGCCGTAACCACCCCACCCTCATTGTCGTATACCATCATGTCGCCGTTCTCGTTCACGCCGGCAGCCTGATAACCATAAATGTCACCCAGGCGGCTGCCTTCGGTATAACGATAGTAGTAAGAGGTCTGTCCCAGACCGCCGGTGCTAAGCATGTCAATATAGGATGCACCGTAAATCTGATTGGACAGGGAGGCAATTCTGGAATAGCCGATGGAGGCGTTGATGCCGGTGCTCCAGGTAAGGGCAGTCTTGGTGAGGACGTCGGCATCCAGGGAAAGTTCCATACCCAGGTTCTGAGTCTTACCTACGTTCACCAGAATGGAGCTGTGGATGAACGGAGGCTGGGGAGCCGTATAGTTGTAAAGGAGGTCCGGGCTTTCGCGGTCGAACAGATCCAAGCTACCACGCAGGCGGTTGTTGAAGAAGGAGAAGTCTACACCTACGTTCACGGCCACCAGCTTTTCCCATCTGAGTTCCGGGTTTTCGTTGGAAGCCGGACGGTAACCCACAATCCACTCACCATCCATATAATACTGGCCATGGCTGCCATAGGTAGGACGGGCCACATTGGAACCGCCGCGGCGGCCGGTGACACCATAAGACACACGAGGCTTGAGGCTGTTCACCCAGTGGGCGCCGCTCATAAAGTCCATGTTGGCAATTTCCCAGGCAATGGAAGCAGCGGGGAAGTTACCCCACTTGTTCTTATCACCAAAGTTGGTGGCGCCTTCCCGGCGCAGGGAAACCTGGGCGAACAGGAGGTTGTTCCAGTTGTAGTTCACACGGGCCAGAACAGCAATCACCTTACTCAGGGATTTGCCGGAGCTCATGCTGGCCTGGGCGGGATTCTCGGTACGTGCGGTACCGGAACCGATGTCGTTCCACAGAATGGAGTCGTAGGCAAAGCCGCGGTTGGTCATGCCCATACTCTCGGAGTTGAAGTCCTGGTAGGAATAACCGGCCACAGCATTGATATGATGCTCACCGCTGTGGAAGGAGTAGTTGAACAGCCAGTCCAGCTGGTTGCGCCAGTTCTTAGAATAGTTCAGGGAAGCCGTTCCCTCATAGCCGCTCCAATACTTTTCATGGGACTCGATGGGAGTATAACTGTTGCTCTTATAGTCGTTATAATCCAGGGAGTAAGAAACTGTGCTGCTTACGTTGTGAACGTCATTCTTGAACAGAGTGGCCTTCAGGGAAACGGCGGCGGTGGCAAACATGCGCTGGCCGTTCGCCGTCTTGTTAAGCATGGTTTCCACGGGGTTGGTGGCACCGGTAGGAGCCGTGGGCTGATAGTAACTGCCATCCTCGTTGTAGATGGGGAAGGTGGGGTTGATGGTCTGGGCCGTGCCAAATGCACCATCGTTTCCATATTCCTCGTTCACGCGGCGGAAGTTCAGGCTCATGTTAATCTGGAAGATATCCTTGATGAGGCGCTGTTCCAGGGAGGCACGGGCACCGTATTCCTGACGGGCGTCCACCAGGTCTACACCCAGGGAGTTCTTGTAGCTCAAAGAAGCGTTGTAGGAACCCTTCTGCGTGCTGCCGTCCACAGATACATAATGGCTGTGGCCATAGGAGAAGTCTCTCAGGAGGGCGTTATACCAATCGGTACGGTAACCGAAGTCGTTGCCACGGCGGGAGCGTACCCACTCTTCGGGGTCTAGCACCGGGATGGGAGCCTTCACAAAGTTCACGTTGAAGGCGCCGTCATAGGTAACGTGGGCCGTTCCGGGTTCGTCCTTGGAGCCCTTCTTGGTGGTAATGAGGATAACGCCGTTAGCACCGCTGGTACCATAAATGGAAGCGGAAGCAGCATCCTTCAGAACGGTCATGGACTCGATATCCTGGGGAGCGAGACTGCGGATCTCACCACCGGGAACACCGTCAATCACCACCAGCGGGCCGTTGCCGGCGCTGAAGGAAGTGGCACCACGGACCTGATAATCGGATCCGGCGTTAGGGTTGGAACCCTGACTGGTAACCACATTCAGACCAGCCACCTTGCCGGTGAGCATAGTCATAGGGTTGTTGGTAGTACCGCGGAAGAAATCCTTGGCATCTACCTGTACGACGGAAGCGGAAACCTCTTTCTTGGAGAGGGTACCGTAACCAATCACCACCACCTCATCCAGGAAAGTAGTATCCTCGGAGAGTTTAATAGTGGGAGGGGTGTCTTTTGCAGCAAAGGTCTGCGTTGCATAGCCGATGCAGGTGATTTCAATCACCGCATTGGGGCCGGAAACGGTGAGGATAAAGTCGCCGTCCAGGCCAGTGGACGTACCATTGGACGTCCCCTGTTCCATCACCGTAGCTCCGATGACGGGACCCATTTCGTCGACTACCACACCTTTAACCTGGTATCCGCCCTGGGCGAACACCGTTGCGCAGGCTGCTAGCAGAACTGCGATGGAGGTTAAGAAGCGTTTCATTTAGTGCGATTTAATTAATGATAGTTATTTGGTTTTGATGAATTT
>DFLI01000090.1 GCA_002373715.1 Bacteroidales bacterium UBA3623 | reverse complement strand
CGCCAACTAGCTAATGTCACGCATGCCCAGCCGCCACCTATGAATATTTTACCCCTCCTGGATGCCCAGGCGTGGTCTTATGCGGTATTAATCTCCCTTTCGGAAGGCTATCCCCCTGTGGCGGGCAGGTTGCATACGCGTTACTCACCCGTGCGCCGGTCGTCAGCGGGAGCAAGCTCCCCTGTTACCCCTCGACTTGCATGTGTTAGGCCTCTCGCTAGCGTTCATCCTGAGCCAGGATCAAACTCTTCATTGTATATTCTTATAATGCTTAGCTTGCCCTGACGCTTGTTTCATAAAAGAAACTGACGCTCGTTTAAAGTGAAATTGTCTGTTACAATTTCCGGTACTTGCTTGTACTTTCTTTCAGTCTTTTCAATGAACTTTTTAATTAACTCCCGCCTTTCGGTGGGGCGTTAAAAACCCGCTCTGGTTTGAAGCGGGACTGCAAAGGTACGAACATTTTTTGGATTGCCAAATTATTTTGAGAAAATTTTCACACTTTTTTACATCGGCCCGAGTTTTATCTATATATAAATAGGAATAACAAGAATTTTCAGTATATTTGTAGGATATGAGCAAAAATACAAACGACGCATCTACAGAAAAACCGTGGACTCTTTCCGAGCAGAGCTTGGTGAGTATCCTCGGAGAGAGCCATTATACGCCCGATGAATTCCTGCATGCCCTGGGAGCCCCGACGCTCCTCTCGTTCCTGAAGCAGATCAAGCCGGGAGCCCTCCCCTGGATTCGCGCTCTGTTCAAGGCCAAAGTCCATTCCCACGTAAGCAAGCTGAACAAACGCTTTCCCAAAGACAGTTGGGAAATCCAAAGTTATACCTTCACCTACCGCAGCCAAACAGTAGACGGCCGTGAAAAAGAGATGTCGGGCCGGGTCACCTTCCTCAACGGAAAAACAGAAGGCCATCAGGTCCAGACCATCTCGCTCCATACGCATCAGGCGTTTCTCTTCCCGGAGTGGGCACCGTCCCAGAGCCTTATGCTCATGCCGCTCAAAGTTCTGTGGGATTCGGCCGTCATTGAGCCGGACCTGCAGAAATGGGGAGTGAACTTAGCCAAAGAAACCGACGGCGGCGGATCGGCCGTCCACATGGCCCGGCAGCTGGCCGACTGCACCGTAGCCGCGCTGGAGATTATGCGGCAGCACGGCGTCACCCTCAAAGCCAATGGCTACACCACCAATTGGGGCAGCTCGCAGGGCGCCGTGCCCGCGCTGATGTTTGCCAAATGGTACGACACCGAGGCCCCGCAGTGGTTCAAAGACGCCTTGCGGCTCAAGTCCACTTTTGCCGGAGAAGGGGCCCTGGACATGCCGGAGTTCATGCAATACAATTACCGGCACCCGGAGCTCATAGATCCGGACTTCATCGTTCTGACGGCGTATTTCAAAGCCTTTACCCCGGAGCAGTTGGGCGGCTATAAGCCCGAGGAGTTTTTCCCGAAGGAGTATCTGGATCCCAAGATCCAAGTAAACGGACGCAACTATTCTCTCCTGGAAGTGTCCAGTTACTTCACGCCCGGGGAAACCGGACCCTTCTCCAAAGAGATGTCCTCCTACAGCCAGGTCTATGCGCCGGACATGCTTCATGAAGACGGAACGGTGAATACGGACTCTCCCAAAATCCAAGCCTGGCTGGCTTGCCTCAAGAAATACAACAATCTGGAAGGCTGGACGCCTGCTCACTCCGTTTATATAGCCCACAGCCCTAAAGACGATATGATTCCTTACGAAGTAGCCCATAACCTGTACCTCACCATCAGCAGTCAGGGGCAGAATTCCAAGGTTCACATGATGTCCGTCCCCTTCCCGCGCATCATGCCCACCTGCGGGATGAACCCGCATTTGGTCATTTCCTTCCTGGTGCAGGTTTACATGGCTTTTGCCAAGGAACCTGCAGATATGTACCGGCTATTCAAATCCGTCAATTAATCCATGAACAGTACCCATCGGCCTTCTGAGGAAATGCGCTGGAAGAAGTTCTACGCCAGCGGATACGAGGAAATCCTGAACAAGGAATTCCCTCAGGAAACGCTGTGGAAATTCCTGGAGAGGGGCATCCGGGCCGATAAAAACCAGCACGACGCCCTGGTATACTTCGGCACCCGCATCAGCCGCCAGACTTTTGTGGAGAAGGTGCATCTTTGGGGCCGCGTCATCAAAGGGATGGGACTCAAGGAGGGAGACGAACTGCTTCTGTTCGGCCCCATCCTGCCGGAATTCATATACATCATGCTGGCGGCCGATATGACGGGCATCACCGCCAACCTCCCCAACCTAATGGTAAAAGCGGAAGCGCTGGATGCCATGGTGGGCAAGAGCCGCGTGGCCTTTGTATATGACGGGCTGGAAAGAAAGATACGGCAAGCGCTCCAAAAGAGCCAGTTTGAGCACGTGGTCATTCTGTCGGCATCGCCCCTCACCAGCATCCCGCATCTGGGACTTCGCTTGAAAGCCAAGTATTTATCGGCCGATGCCGCCATCCGGCGCTTCGGGCAGTACGACGGCCTTCTGGAGGCGGAGGCCGTGCAGGGAAAATCGGCCTATATTTTCTGCTCTTCCGGCACTTCCAACAAGGGCCTTGCCAACCAGATAGGCATGAGCGACCAGGCCATGATTGCCATGTTCCGGAATGCGCTGGCCTTCAACTTGAATGGAACCCCTTTCCTTGAAGGAACCTCCTCCTACTGCTTCCTCCCGCCCTTTGTCTGCACCGGGTTCTTTGCCCTTGTGCTGGCGCCCCTGTTCCGCGGCATGACCGTGTATCTGGACCCGCGTCCTTCGGCCAAACGGTTCACCAAGAACATCCTTAGCATCCGTCCGCAGGTGGCACTGACTACCGGCGGCTTCTGGGAACACTTCATCAAGCATATAGACCGGCTCACCCAAAGTGGGAAGCGTCCGGACCTCAGTTTTTTCCGCTTCCCGGTGATGGGCGGCGAAGGCTGCACCCCTGAGGCGCTAAAGCATATTAACGAAGTGATGGAAGAATGCGGCAGCCCCGTGGCCCTTACTTCCGGCTTCGGACTCAGTGAAACCTTCTCCGTTTGCACCGTGGACTATGAACCCACCGGTTTTAAAAAAGACTACTCCCGCCAAGCCGTATGTGTAGGATACCCCTTCCCTGGTGTTACAGTGGGCATTTTTGACGAAAACGGCCAGGAACTGGGTTACGAAGAGCGCGGTGAGATTTGGGTAAAAACCGAGTCCCTCACCAATGGCTATCTCAACTCTCCTCAACTGAACCAGGCCAGACTGCAGGGCGGCTGGCTGCGCACCCAGGACATCGGAGAACTGGACGCAAACGGCAAACTCTTCGTCTACGGCCGCATGGACCAGCAGGTAACGGCCGATAGCGGAGAAAAGATATACTTATTTGACATAGCCCGGCGCCTCCGGGAAGACCCTGCCGTAAAAGATGCCCTGGTACTAGAGAACGGCACGCTCATTGCTGTTGTGGTGCCCGAAGACCGCATCCGGGAAACGGAAAAGGAACTGGTCCGCCGGCTGGACAACAGCCTGCAGGAGTTCCTTCCTTCAGGGCTCCGTGTAGAGAAATACTACCTGGAGCACGGGCAGCTGAGAATTAATATCGTTGGTAAAATTGACCGAAATTACTATAAGCACGCAACTGCGTAAATAGAAGACAAATGGATAAAAAGCTAGTCATTATCCCCACCTACAACGAGAAGGAGAACATCCGGGAAATTGTTTCCGCCGTGTTCGCCCTTCCGGGTAATTTCCATGTGCTCATCATAGACGACGGTTCCCCCGACGGCACCGCCGCCATCGTTAAGGATATGCAAAAGCAAACCCCTGAAACCCTGCACCTGATTGAGCGCAGCGGCAAGCAGGGGCTGGGCACCGCCTACCTCACCGCCTTCCGTTGGGCCCTGTACCAGGGATACGACTACGTCTTCGAAATGGATGCCGATTTCTCCCACAACCCCCAGGACCTCCTCCGCCTGTACAAGGCCTGCTCGGAGGAAGGGGCCGATGTGGCCGTGGGCTCCCGCTACTGCAACGGTGTGAGCGTGATTGACTGGCCCATCGGCCGCATCATCATGTCCTACTTCGCATCGGCCTATGTGCGCACCGTGCTCAAGATGCGGGTGTACGACACCACCGCCGGCTTCGTGTGCTACAAGCGCCGTGTGCTGGAAACCATGAATCTGGACGGTGTGAAGATGAAAGGCTACGGCTTCCAGATTGAGATGAAATACACCGCCTACAAGCTGGGCTTCACCATAAAAGAAGTGCCCATCGTCTTTACCAACAGACAGAAGGGCACCTCTAAGATGAGTGGCGGTATTTTCGGAGAAGCTTTCTGGGGAGTGATGGCACTCCGCTTCAGAAAGATTCTGCCTAAAGCATAGAGATGGCCGGTCAAGCCGGCCATGACGAAGCGTCACCCCCGACTTGATCGGGGGTCTTTTTTACTTCGTATTCAAAACCCAACCGCCTCCGGGGGCCAGGTGAATCTTCACCTTGGGGCCTTCCAGTTGGCACTCTGCCTTCTTGAAGTCTCGGGCTGCGCGGTGAGCGTTCACGCCATCGGCAAAAATTTCCACCTTTGAACCGGCAGGAATAAAGCTCAAATCCAGTTCCAGGTCTCTGGGCTCCCAGTTATTCAGGGCGCCCACGTACCATACGTCTCCCTTGCGGCGGGCCATGACCACGTACTCCCCTATCTTGCCGTCCAGGGCCAAAGTTTCGTCCCAGATGGTGGGAATCTTGGCAATCCATGCGGTGCATTCCGGCTCTCTCCAGTAGTTGGACGGGGAATCGCAGAGCATGGACAGCGGGGCGTCGAAGATTACGTATTCCGCCAGCTGATGGCAGCGAGTGCCCTGGGACATAGGTTCGTCTCCCACGGAACGGAAATTACTGCGGGTAGCATTGCGCATGGCGCCTTGGGTATAATCTGCCGGACCGGCCACCAGACGCGTATAAGGAATGGTGACATCGTAGGTAACCTGGTCACGTGAAGGGTCTCCCCATTTCATGTTCTCCAGGCCGTAAACGCCCTCAAAGTTGAGTACGTTGGGATAGGTGCGGTACAGGCCAGTGGGCTTGTAGGCGCCGTGGAAATCGCAGAACATGTGGTACCGGGCCGATACTTCCGCAGCCTTCCGGTAGAACTGCACAATCTTCTGGTCGTCATGGTCCATGAAGTCTATCTTCCAGCCCTTGATACCCATGGCGGAATACTGGGCGCAGAGTTCCTCCATCTGGTCTTCAAAGAGGCGGGCAATGGTCCAGAGCACGATGCCCACGCCCTTCTCATTGCCATAACGGATAAGCTCGGGAAGGTCAATGTTAGCCTGCGTCTCCTTCATGTTCAGCACGGTATTCTTGGCCCAGCCTTCGTCCATCACAATATATTCAATGCCATGGGCCGATGCAAAGTCTATATAATACTTATAGGTTTGCGTGTTGATGCCGGACTCGAAGTCTACCCCGTAGATGTTCCAGCCGTTCCACCAGTCCCAAGCCACCTTGCCGGGTTTGAGCCAGGAAAGATCTTGCACCGCCTGCGGGCTGGCCAGACGCCACACAAAATCGCTCTGGGTGAGCTCCTTATCCTCTGCAGCCACAATAATGGCGCGCCAAGGCAGCAGCTGCGTGTTCTCTGCAATAACGTCCTTGCGGGAAGTAATGATGCGCTGGAAAGTTTCGCCATCTTCGTCGGCATAGGTGGCAGGCACCTTGGCAAAGCGGCCGGTGAGCGTTTTTCCGCCCTCTCCGTTGTAGAAATACATGCCCGGATAGTCCAGCAGGTCACTTTCCGTAAGGCAAATCTTAATGCCTTCGGCGGCGCAAACCGTTACGGGCGGGAAGGCCATGCGGTCCTTATTCCACTCGCTGATGGCATTCACCGTGTACTGGGCTTCCTGCGAGCTGAAGAACTGGCTGTCCAGCGTTTCCGTATGCTGGTTCACATAGGGAATAAAGGCCTTCCAGTCCTGCGCAAAGGCAAAAGTGGCCTCTTCGGCCTTCACCGTAACGGGAGCCGATGGAACAAAGCGGTAGGCAACGCCGTCGTCATAGGCGCGGAACACCAGGTCAAAGCCTTTGGCCTTCAGCGTGAGCTCGTTAAAATGATCACTCACCACCGAGCGCTTGAAAACGGGAGCCTCATAAAAGGCATTCACGCTCCTGCGCACAGTCTTTTTGAACTGGGTACCGGGGCCCCAGAGGGTGCCGTCGGCAAGGGTGAGGCCGATGGAAGAGGGCTCCAGCAGCTGGATACCATCCCGTGCAACGCTGTAAGTTAGGCTGTTACCCGTTTGCACGGTGACGGACAGATGCCCGTCGGGCGAGAGTACCGTATAGTCTTTGGCTTGGACGCATACGGTGGCGGCGCAAAGCGCCAGCATGGTTAATAGCTTTTTCATTTGATTAATCGTAAACCTATTCTATTACGTTCTAAGTCTATGCTAATCACCTGCACCATAACGTGTTGATGCAGTTTGAGCACCTTGGAAGGCACCGCCATGCCCTTCACGCCCATCTGGGAGGCATGGATAAGGCCATTTTCATGAAGGCCGATGTCTACGAAGGCGCCAAAGGCGGTGAGGTTGGTCACAATGCCGGGCAGTTCCATCCCAATTTTAAGGTCGTCAATTTCATGGATATCCTCTGCAAAGGAGAACTCCTGGGCGCTCTCGCGAGGGTCCCGCCCCGGCTTCTGCAACTCCTGGATAATGTCGTTCACCGTAGGAAGGCCGAAATCTTTCTCCACATACTTATCGGCCTGAATGGCCTTGCAAGCCTCCGCGTTGCCCACTAGCTCTTTAGTGCTGAGCTTGAGGTCCTTAGCCATTTTGGCCACAATATGATATGCCTCCGGATGCACGGCCGAATTGTCCAGCGGATTGGCCGCCCCGTGGATGCGAAGGAAGCCTGCACACTGCTGGAAAGCCTTGTCTCCCAGACGCGGCACCTTCTTCAGTTCCTCGCGGCTCTTGAAATCTCCGTTCTTGGCGCGGTAATCCGTAATGGCCTTGGAAAGCGCCGGGCCAATACCGCTCACATAACGCAGCAAATACGGGCTGGCCGTGTTTAGATTAACACCCACATTATTCACGCAGCTCTCTACAGTATTGTCCAGTTTCTCCTTCAGAAGGCCCTGATCCACATCGTGCTGATACTGCCCCACGCCCAGGGACTTCGGGTCAATCTTCACCAGTTCTGCCAGGGGATCCATAAGCCTTCGGCCGATAGAAACCGCTCCACGGACGGTAACGTCGTACTCAGGAAATTCTTCCCTACCCACCTCGGAGGCCGAATAGACGGAAGCGCCATCCTCACTCACAGAGAAGATGCGCACCTCTTCCGGCAGGCCCACCTTGCGCACGAAATCCTCCGTCTCACGCCCGGCGGTGCCGCTGCCGATGGCAATGACCTCAATCTTGTACTTGTCCACCAAGTCTGCCACTTTAATAATGGCATCCATCTTCTTGGCCACCGGCGGATGGGGGTAAATGACATCGTGCTCCAGGAGGTTGCCCTGTTCGTCCAGGCATACCACCTTGCAGCCTGTGCGGAAGCCAGGGTCTATGGCCATTACCCGCTTCTGGCCCACGGGAGGGTCCATGAGCAGCTGGCGGAGGTTGTCTCCGAACACCTGGATACTCTCAATATCTGCCTTTTCCTTGGCCTCCCGCAGCACCTCTCCGGTGATGGAAGGGTCCAGAAGGCGCTTCCAGGCATCGTCAACGGCCTCCCGAACCTGCTGATGCTGGGGATAACCGTGTTCCTGGCAATAGTCGTAATACAGTTTGTTGCCGCACTTTTCTCCGTCTGCATCTATTTCCACTTTCAGGAAGCCTTCATCCTGGGCCCGCAGCATAGCCAAAAGGTTGTGGGAAGGAATTTTGGCTATGGGCTGAGAGAAGCTGAAGTAGCTGCGGTACTTGGCGGCTTCGGGATTGGTCTGGCCCTCCTTGGTTACCTTGGAGCACACGCGGCGCGTGCGGTAAATGCCGCGCAGCGTTTCCCGGTTGTGGGCCGTTTCACTGATGCGCTCTGCCAGAATGTCCCTGGCGCCCTGCAAGGCTTCCTCCACATTAGCCACCTCCCCTTTTACGTATTTGGCGGCATCGGCCTGGGGGTTGCGGCTTTTGTTATTCCAAAGAAGGTCTGCCAGCGGCTCCAGGCCCTTTGCGATGGCCACCGTGGCGCGTGTCTTGCGCTTAGGCCGATACGGCAGGTACAAGTCTTCCAGCTCACTGCTGCTGATGCAGCATTCTATGGCTTTTTTCAGCTCCGGGGTTAGCTTCCCCTGCTCCTCAATGGTGCCCAGGATGGATGTCTTGCGCTTTTCCATTTCTTCGAAGACATCGGCCCAATGCTTTACCTCCCCTACTTCTACGTCTGTGAGGCCGCCTGTACGCTCTTTTCTATAGCGGCTGATGAAGGGGATGGTACAGCCTTCCTGGAACAAATCCACGCAGTTTTCTACCTGCCAGTTCTGGATGTGCAGGAGACCTGCGATATGCTTAATATATAAGTCTTTCATGATTTTCAAATGTAGCTATTTTTGCGTACTTTTGCAAGCTCAATAATGCATCTTAATGGAAAAGGACAGGATTGGATGGGGTTATAAGCTCACCAAAGCTTATTTCCGTTTTGCGGCCTACGGCATCTATTACCGGGCCTATCACTGCCTGGGGCGGGACAACATTCCCCAGCCGGGCACGCCGGTACTGGTGGCCATGAACCATCAGAACGCCTTCTGCGATGCCCTGGGGGTACTCATGTCCAAGGACGACCGCAAATGGCACTTCATTGCCAGGGCCGATGCCTTTGACATCCATCCCCTCTTTGGCAAGTTCATCACCTGGGCCGGCGTACTGCCCGCCTACAGGCTCCAATACCAGGGAGAAGAGGCGCTGGCCAACAACGACGAAACCTTCCGCCTTTCAGAAGAAGGGCTGCTCAAGGGCAATTCCATCCTTATTTTCCCGGAAGCCGGTCACCAGGATAAGCACTGGCTGGGCACCTTCTCCTACGGATATACCCGCATGGCCTTCCAGGCGGCCGAAAAAGGAAACTTCGAGAAAGAAATCTTCATCCTGCCCGCCGCCAACCATTATTCGGAGTACACGGGCATGCGCCAGAGCATGCTCATCCGTTTTGGAACGCCGGTTTCCATTAAGCCCTACTACGAGCTGTACAAGACCAAGCCCCGTACCGCCCAGAGGGAGGTTAACAAGCTGGTTCGCAGCCAGATAGAGAGCATGATGCTGGACATCCGGGACCTGGATCATTACGCCGACATAGACTTCCTGCGCGGCTGCCTGCATAACGCCGACGCTCCCCTTCCGGAGCAGCTGGAGGCCGATAAAGCCCTGGTAAAACGGCTGCAAGCTCTTCAGGAAACCGACCCTTCCGCCTACCAGGAAGCCATGGATAATGTAAAGACCTACCGCCTGGGCCTGGCCGCCGCCGGCCTGGAAGACAGGCAAATCAAGGAGAATCCCAACTGGTTCCTCACGCTGCTGCAGGCCCTGGTGCTGCTGGCATTGTCCCCGCTGGCCCTTCTGGCCCTCTGGCCCAGCGTGCCGGCCTGGTACATTCCCAAGCATTTCAGCGACAAGACGGGAGACATCATGCTCCAGTCCAGCATAGTATTGGCAGCCAATACGCTCCTTCTGATGCCCCTTTTCTGCGTGATTACCTTTGTGGTCACCACCCTCTTGGCCGGTTGGGAAATAGGCCTTTTCCACGCCATCCTGATGCCCTTCCTGTGCATCTTTGAACACCATTACCTGAACTTATTCCGCACCGTGCGCCAGGCCTTCCGCTTCCTCACCGGAAACTCCAAGGATAGTCTGGCTGCCTTAAGAAGTAAAATTGTATCCCTATGAATATTGAACAGCTGAACGCGGCCATTGCCGAAGAATTTGAAATTGATGTAAACGACATCACCCCCGATGCCTCCGTGAAAGACACCCTGGAACTGGACAGCCTGAGCCTGCTGGACCTCATTTCCGTGGTGCACGACGTTACCGGTTGCACGGTGAAGGGTACGGACGTGAGCCACATTGCCACCTTTGCCCAGCTGTACGAGTACATTGAACAATGTTCGTAAGGCTGTACAAATACTTTTCCTGTCACAAGGGGTTGCTGTACTCGCTGATGATAGTCAGCAGTGCAGTTTTTCTGTTTTTTGCCCTGCAGATGCACTACGAGGAGGATATCTCCAAACTGGTGCCCGGGGCGCAGGACAGCGAAAGCAGCCTGGCTTTCAATTCCTTAAAGGTTAAGGACAAAATCTTCCTGCAGTTTCCTTCCGCCACGCCCTCAGAGGTGGACGCCTTCATGGAAGGCCTGCTGGAGCGGGACTCCACCATAGCCAATTCCCTCTACAAACTGGACGGCAGTTTGGTGCTGGAAGCGCTGGATTTTGCCATGACGCACCTGCCTTCCTTCGTGCCGGAAAGCGCCTACCCCGCCTTTGAAGAGGCCATCTTTGAGGCCGACGAAACCATGGCCCGCAACTACGAGCTTTTGATGGCCGATGAAACGGGCCGGGACACCCAGATGATAACGCTGGATCCACTGGATTTGCGCAGTCGCATCCTGCCCCTGGAGGGCCTGGGCGGTGGATTCAAAGTAAAAGACGGCCACCTGTACAGCGCCGACGGCAGCACCCTTCTGGCCTTCCTCTCCCCCAGTTTCTCCTACCAGAACTCCCAGGCCAGCCTGGAACTGGTGAACCATATCAAAGAACAGATTGCCGACAGCGGCCTGGAAGTGCTGGTGCACGGCGCTCCCGTCACTTCGGTGGACAATGCCAGCACCATCAAGGGTGATTTACTTGTCACCATCGGCCTGTCCTTTATTATTATCCTGCTGGTGCTTTGCATCAGCTTCAGAAGCTTTAACGTGCTGTGGCAGAACCTGCTGCCGGTGGGCTACGGAACCGCCTTTGCGCTGGCTGTGCTTTATCTGGTTAAGGGCAGCATGTCTCTCATGGCCTTTGGCATTTGCGCCGTGGTGCTGGGCGTAGCCATCAGCTACTGCCTGCACATCCTCATCCATCACCGTTATGTGGGAGACATAGAGCGCCTTCTGCGGGAAGAGGCCCGGCCGGTGTGCCTGGGCTGCCTTACCACCGTGGGCGCCTTCGTGGGCCTGCTTTTCACCAAGAGTTCCCTCCTGCAGGACTTTGGCCTGTTCGCCTCCCTGGCACTGGTGGGCAGCACTTTCTTTACCCTGGTATTCCTGCCGCATCTGCTCAAAGACGGAGACCGCCGCTTCTCCCAGAAGGCCCTTCGCCTGGTCAATAAGGTGAACGACGCTCCTCTGGACCGCAATCCCTGGTTTATCGGCGCCCTGTGCATTGTCATTGTGGTGAGCCTGCTGTTTGCCCCGCGCGTGCAGTTTGACAGCAATCTGAGGAATCTCAATTACGAGAGCCCTTCCACCATTGCAGCGCGCGAACGGTATGCTGCTCAGAACCAGGACGGCTTGCAGCAGCGCTACTATGCCGCCGCCGGCGCCACCCTGGACGAAGCCCTGGAAAACCATGCCCTGCTGCACCGCAGCATCGATTCTCTGCTGGCCGATGGCACCGCCACCAAGGCTTCCGACCTGGCCTCCGTGCTCCTTATCCCGGAGACGGAGCAGGCCGCACGCATCGCGGCCTGGAACGCCTTCTGGACGCCTGAGAAGAAAGCATCGGCCCTTAATGCCATTGCTAAATCGGCCCGAAAAGTGGGGCTGGATGCTTCTCTTTTTGCTCCTTTTGAAGGGCTGCTGGACGCTTCCTATGAGCCTGCTTCTTTGTACGAGGCCGGCATTGTGCCCGACGGCCTGCTTTCCAACTATGTAGAGTATTCCGGGGGCCGGTATTTGGTTTTCAGCCCCGTTCTCATGGAGCCTACCAAACAAAAGGCCGTGGACGATGCCCTGGCGGCCGTTCCGCACGCCGTGGTGGTGGACCCTATTTATTATACGGGAAATCTGGTGGAACTCACGCACCGGGACTTTAACGCCGTCCTGCTGCTTTCCTCCCTCTTTGTGCTGGTGGTGCTGCTTCTCAGTTTCCGCAAGTTCTGGGTAGCCCTGCTGGCCTTTATGCCCATGACGCTAAGCTGGTACGTAGTGCAAGGCATTATGGCCATTTTCGGCCTGGAGTTCAATCTGATTAACATTGTGCTCTCCACCTTCATCTTCGGAATTGGGGTGGACTATAGCATCTTTGTGATGCAGGGATTGCTGGCGGGGACTTCCTCGGAACTGCTGGGGCAGCACAAGACGGCCATTTTCTTCTCTGCCTTTGCGCTATATGTGGTGATGATTTCGCTGCTGTTTGCCGTGCATCCGGCCATCCGGTCCATAGGAGTGTGCTCACTCATTGGCATGAGCGCTACCATCCTTATCACTTATTCGCTGCTTCCCCTGCTGTATCGCTATTTGGCGCGGCGTTTCTCCCGCTAACTACTCCACGTACAGGAGGAGTCCCTTGAGATATTCGCCTTCGGGGTGATAGATGTTCACAGAATGGTCTGCGGGCTGGTTCAGGCGGTCCAGGATGCGCACGCTGCGGCCGGTTTCTGCGGCGGCGGAGAACACGGCCAGGGCAAAGGCTTCCTTGTCTACTACCTGCGAGCAGGAGAAGGTGAACACAAAGCCGCCGGGGGCCACCTTGGCGATGGCAGCGGCGTTCAGGCGCTGGTAAGCTCTTAACGCATTCTTGAGCGCTCCGCGGTGTTTGGCAAATGCCGGCGGATCCACTATCATGAGGTCGTACGCGCCGTCCGGCACGTTCTTCACAAACTCAATGGCGTCTGTGCAGTAAGAGGTGTGCTGCTCCGGCGTAAAGCCGTTCAGGGCCACATTGCGGTCTACCATGTCCATGGCGCGCTTGGAGCTGTCCACGGAATCTACGTGGATGGCGCCGCCGGCCAGGGCGTAGATGGAGAAACCGCCGGTGTAGCAGAAAAGGTTCAAAACCCGGCGACCCTTGGCCAGCTGGCCCACCCGGAAGCGGTTTTCCCGCTGGTCCAGGAAGAAGCCCGTCTTCTGGCCTTCGCACCAGTTCACCAGGAACCGGTTGCCGTTTTCCAGCACGGCCAGTTCATCGGCCTCAAAGCCGGGAGCCTTATATAAATAGCCGTCTATCAGTTCCAGTCCGGCCTTGAAGGGCGCGGTGCCGGAGCTTTTGTCGTACACGGCTTTGAGGGCCGGGCCGTACACCTGCTGCAGGGCATCTGCAATGGCGGCCTTGGCGCGGAACATGCCCACGGAATGGGCCTGAAGCACGCATACGCCGTTGTAATAGTCTATGATAAGGCCCGGAAGGCCGTCTCCCTCTCCGTGTACCAGGCGGTAGCAATTGGTCTTCTCACTGGCAGTGAGGCCATAGGCTTCGCGCAGTTTATAGGCCCTCTGCAGCATCCGGGACCAGAAATCCGGCTGCGTAGGGTCCTCGTCAAAGCTGAGCACCCGCACGGCAATGGAGCCAATCTGGTAATGGCCGCAGCAGAGGAGTTTGCCATCGGCCGAACACACGCTCACCAGGTCTCCCTCGGCGGGATGCCCTACCATCTGGGCCACAGCCCCGGAGAACACCCAGGGGTGAAAACGCAGGAGGGATTCCTCCCGGTGGGGTTTCAAGATAATCTTATCCATTCTTCTGCTCGGGGGTAAGAGGGTTCTTTTCGGAAGCCTGGAGCTTGAGGTACATTTCGCGGCACACCCAGGCGTCTGTGGCGGCATATTTCTGCTGGCTCTCGGACAGCTTTTCGGCCTCCCAGTTACTCAGCTGCTGGGCTTTGGAGATTTTCACGCCCAGAATGATGGCGGCCATTTTCTTTACGGATTTATCCCTTATGCCATATTCCCACACGTGATTCTGCAGGTCTACAAAACCCTTGGGAACAAAGTGAGTAATTCTTTGCAGGCCACGGATATCGTCCATGGTGGCGGCCCCTACTTTCACAATGTCCGGATTGGCCAGAATGGAGGCCAGGGAACGCGGCAGGCCGCATTTCTTCAGGCGGAACAGGTATGCCTTACCGCCGCCGGAAAGCTGCAGCAGGGCTGTTCCGCTGGAATGCTGGTCCGGCGAGAAAGTGGGGCGCGTTTCGGTGTCAAAACCCAGCACCTTCAGCCGCTTCAGATAGCGGATGGCTTTCTCGTACGCCTCGTCTTCGGCGTCTATCACCACAATCTCTCCCGGGAACGAAGCCAGCTCCAGGGCGGCAATCTCTTCGGGACTAATAGAGCTCTGGAACATAGGTATCTTTTACATAAGAGGCGGCAGCTTCCACCAATACAACATCTCCGGAGGCCGATTCTGCACTCTCGTAATATTTCACAACGGGCTGGGCAATCTTGTGGGCAAAGAGGTTCTCCTTGCGAAGAAGGTTGTAGGTGGCCCGGATAACGGCATCGGCCGGATTGAGGAAACGGAACTGAGGGCCCAGCATCTGGTCAAAGACGGTATCTTCTTCCGTTCCGCAGAGGCGAATGAGGGCCAGCTCGGTTTCCAGCGGCCGCAGATTCACCTGATAATCGTCTATGATAAGGGCATCCAGCGGCAGGCCGGTTACCTGATACTGACGCAACACATTGCGGAAACGGGTGCGCACATCCACGGCCTGTTCCGGCGTATAGGCTGCCAGAGTAACGTTTACGCGGCCGGTAGCAGCCAGAGCCTTCTCCCACACCCGGGCCTCTTTCACGGCCGGGGAGGCCCACACCACCAGGTTCTGGGCACCTGAGGCCAGGGCGTCTTCCAGCAGGACATTCACCGGGCTGAGCACGCGGCTCTTACCTCCCAGCAGCTGCTGCAGCGTATCCACGTCAAAGACGCCGTACTCTGCTTGCAGGGAAGAAGAAAAGATAAGGATTTTGGCCGATGCTTTCTTCAGGATGGCCCTATGGTCTGTTGCCGAGCGGTAGCAAACGGTGTCCCAGGCATGCAGGGCACCCCGCACCGCCACCTCACGCAGGCTGTCCAAAGACTCATTCTGGGCAAAATGGCAATAAGGAGCGTTGTACGCATCCAGCAGAGCATCTATGGTTTCTCCGGCAAAGTCCCGCAGCGAATCCGGCTTTTCCCGGCCGTCCACATTGTCCACGCGGTCTGCCGCCTGGAACTTGGCGGCCAGCCGCGCCACATCGGCCGGTTCTCCCAGCAGGGCTATGGAGCCATCGGCCCCTATTCTGCCGGCCTTGGCCACTATTTCCCGCACACCGGTGGTATCTTCTACTATGCTCTGTACCAGGCCGATAGCCTCCCGGGGAGCACTCCCCGTCTGCTTGCAGGCCACCAGCGCCGCAAGGGCTAATCCTGTTAATAATAAACGCTTAATCATATATCCTACAAAGTTACACAATATCTTGGTGCCGTGCAAGAGATGCCCGGTCAAGCCGGGCATGACGGGGAGGGTGGGGCCAGGCATGACGGGAGGGTGGGCGCAGTTCGTCATGGCCGGCTTGACCGGCCATCTGTTGGATTTTACATTTATTGTTTTTACATTTGTAAGAACGGTCTGAAACCAACACAAAACAAGTGATATTATGAAAAAGTGTATTCTGACATTTGCCGCAGTGGTTGCAGTCATGGCAACGGCCCAGGCCCAGCAGCCTCGTCCGGCATCCCCCGTTTCCCCTAAGGATTACACCTTTACCGTGGTGAAGGAAAATCCCATCACCCCCGTCAAGAACCAGAACAACAGCGGTACCTGCTGGTGCTTCAGCGGCCTGTCCTTCCTCGAGTCCGAGGTAATCAAGGCCAAGGGCATCAAAGATCCGGCTCTGTACCCGGATTTCTCCGAAATGTACATCGTACGTCGTTCCTACTACGACCGCGCCATCAAGTATGTACGCCTGGACGGCAGCCTTAACTTTGCCGTAGGTTCCGACTTCGGTGATGTGATTGAAACCGCCAAGGCATACGGCCTCATTGACCAAAAGGCCTACACCGGTATGCAATATGGCTACGACCTCCCCGTGCAGGGAGAATTGGACGCCGGCCTCAAGGGCTATGTGAGCGCCGTGGTAAAGAACCCCAACCGCAAGCTCACCAAGGTTTGGCCCAAGGGCGTAGACGGCATCCTGGATGCCTATATGGGCCAGGTTCCGGAAACCTTCGTGGTTAACGGTGTAACCTATACCCCCGAAAGCTATCGCGACGCTCAGGGCATCAACCTGGACGATTATATTGGCTTCACCTCTTATACCCACCATCCCTTCTACACCCAGTTTGCGATGGAGGTACAGGATAACTGGCGCAACAGCCCCTCCTGGAACGTTCCTCTGGACGAGTTCATGGCCATCATGGACTACGCCGTGGAGAACGGTTACACCGTGGCCTGGGGCGGAGACGTATCCGAGGCCGGCTTCACCCGTGACGGTCTGGGTATCCTGGTAGACACGCAGGCCAAGCCCGCCGCCGGTTCCGACCAGGAGCGCTGGGTTGGCAAGGCCGATGCCCCCAAGCCCGAGGCTAAGCCCGCTGTGAAGGAGATCAAGGTTACCCAAGAACTCCGCCAGCAGTACTACGACGAGAAGACTTCTACCGACGACCACGGCATGCACCTCTACGGTATTGCCAAGGACCAGAACGGTACCAAGTACTACATGATTAAGAACTCCTGGGGTGAAGCCGGTGCCTACAAGGGCCTCTGGTACATGTCCGAGGAATTCGCCAAGGGCAAAACCCTGAACATCCTGGTGAACAAGAAAGCCGTTCCCAAGGAAATCCTCAAAAAGATTGGCGTTAAGTAAATGACCATCAAGAAATACATTCCGAACACCATCACTTCCATGAATGCCCTCTGCGGCACCGTGGGAGTGGTGTTCGCTTTACAGGGAAGGCCGGACCTGGCCTTCCTCACCATGCTGGCAGCCTCTGTGTTTGACTTCTGCGACGGCCTGGCCGCGCGCTTGCTGAACGCGTATTCCCCCATGGGCAAGGAACTGGATTCCCTGGCCGATATGGTAAGCTTCGGCGTGCTGCCGTCGGTTATCCTGATAGGCACCATGCAGCTGCAGGGAGTGGACAGCTGGACGGAAGTCATCCCCGTTTTCCTGGCCGTCATGAGCGCCCTGCGCCTGGCCAAGTTCAACGTGGACGAGCGCCAGACCAGTGATTTTTTGGGCGTAGCCACGCCTACATCGGCCATCATCTGCGGTTCCCTCTGCTACTTTGTAACGGTGCATCCCGGCACCGTGCTCAGTACCTGGGCGGGCACGCAGTGGTTCTTGCCGGCGCTGGCCGTAGTGCTGGGCCTGCTTCTGGTAAGCGAAATTCCCATGTTCGGGATGAAGATAG
>DFLI01000122.1:15519-17051 GCA_002373715.1 Bacteroidales bacterium UBA3623 | reverse complement strand
ATCGGCCCGAAAGGGGAGGGCGTCTATGCGGGAGCGGAGGGCCTGCGCGGCGCCATCGGCCCAACGTTGGAAGGCTCCTGGCTCTTCTACCCAGGGGATAGAGCGTGCCGCAGCGCAGAAAATACCCAGCAGCAAAAAGGTGAGCAGCATCAGGCCGATGGCCAATTTTTCGGGCGCCACCCTTAGCTTCTCGCGGAAGAGGATGGGGAGGGTGAGAAGGGGCAGAAGAAGGGCGCTCACGGCCCCGGCGGCCCCGGCGGAAACCATTGTTCCAGCCACTACGCCCACGGTGAAAACGACCGAAAGAGCTTCTATGCTATTCCCATACGCCATATAGTGCCCTACGCACAAAAAATAATTGACGTCGCCCCCTCCCGAAACCCCTCCCCTCGGGGGAGGGACTTTTTAGCCATACGTGCGAAATTAGTAATAATTTCGTATCTTTGCATGACATACTGAAAACAAATTTCAAGCTATATGATCATTCTCGTAATCAACTGCGGAAGCTCGTCCATCAAGTACCAGCTTCTGGACATGAAAAGCGACGACGTTTTTGATGTAATTGCAAAGGGTATTGCAGAGAAAATCGGCCTTCCTGCCGGCATTCTCCAGTATGCTCCCGCTGGAAAGGATAAGATAGTTCTGGACGTTCCCATCCCGGATCACAAAGAGGGCATGAAGCTCATCCTCAAGGCCCTCACAGACCCTCAGACGGGTGTGCTCAAGTCTCTGGAAGACATTGAGGCCGTGGGTCACCGCATTGTGCAGGGTGGAGACTTCTTCTCCGGCTCCGTGCTGGTGAACCAGGACGTGCTGGACAAGATTGCCTTCTGCGCAGATTTTGCCCCGCTCCACAACCCGGCCCACCTGCTGGGTATCCACGCCATGCAGGACGCTCTTCCCAGCGTTCCGCAGGTAGTTACCTTCGACACCGCTTTCCACCAGACCATGCCGGCCTACGCCTACATGTACGGTCTGCCTTACGAGTATTATGAGAAATACCGCGTTCGCCGTTACGGTGCTCACGGCACCTCCCACCAGTTCGTGGCCGGTGTGGGCGCCAAGCTCGCAGGCCTGGATATTAACAACTCCAAGATCATCACCTGCCACCTGGGCGCCGGCAGTTCCATCTGCGCCATCCAGAACGGCAAGTGCGTAGACACTTCCATGGGCTTCACCCCGCTGGAGGGTATGATTATGGGTACCCGCGTGGGTAATATTGACGCCAACGCCGTGCTGTACCTGGAGAAGAAACTGGGTGTAGACCCGGACGAGATGACCACCATCCTCAACCGCAAATCCGGTTTCCTGGGTCTTTCCACCAAAACTTCGGATGCCCGCGAACTGGACGAACTGGCCAACGGAGGAGACCCTAAGGCCAAGCTCGTATTCAAGAAGTTCACCTACGATATTATCAAGAACATCGGCTCTTATGTAGCCGCTATGAACGGAGTAGACCTCATTGTCTTCACCGGAGGTATTGGTGAGCATAACAGCCGCCTGCGCCGCCGCGTGCTGGAGAACTTCTCCTA
>DFLI01000122.1:0-15383 GCA_002373715.1 Bacteroidales bacterium UBA3623 | reverse complement strand
AAGGCCGCCCTCATCTGCACCAACGAGGAACTGGTCATTGCCCGTGATACCATGCATTTAGTATTAGAAAATCAAGAATAAACCATGATTACCAATTTTAACGATCTGTTTGCCGAGCTCAAAGCACAAGGCATTTGCAAGAAAATGGTAGCCGCCTGGGGCGTGGATTCCCACACCATCGAGGCCGCTTCCCTGGCCAGCGATATGGGCTTCGTAAAAGTAACCCTGGTGGGTGACACGGACCTCATTGCCAAGGTGTGCAGCGAGTGCAAGATTGACATGGGTAAGTTTGAGATTGTGGACGTGAAGGACGAGCTGAAGGCCGTGGCCGAGGCCGTTCGCATGGTTCACGACGGAGAGGGAGACGTCCTTATGAAGGGCCTCTGCTCTACGGATAAGTTCCTGCGCGCCATCCTGAACAAGGAAGTGGGTCTGCTGCCCGCTAAGGGTCTGCTCTCCCATGTGGGTGTGATTGAGAACCCCAACTACCACAAGCTCATCTTCATCACCGACATGGCCGTCATCCCTCAGCCGGATTTCCGCCAGAAGGTAAAGATGGCCGGCTTTGTTACCGGCGTGGCCCGCAGCTTTGGCATTGCCATGCCTAAGATTGCCTTCATCGCCGCTTCCGAGCAAATGCTGGACAGCATGCCCGCCTGCATCGAGGGTGCCATGCTGGCCAAGATGTGCGACCGTGGCCAGATCAAGGCCATCGGCGACGGCCCTCTGGCCCTGGATGTAGCCATCGACCAGGAGTCCGTAGAAATCAAGAAGCTCAAGAGCCCCGTGGCCGGAGACGCAGACTGCCTCCTGTTCCCCAACATCGAGAGCGCCAACGTGTTCTGGAAAACCAACTCCAAACTGGCCAAGGACGTTCGTCAGGCCGGTTTCCTGGTAGGTACCAAGGTTCCTTGCATCCTGGCCTCCAGAGCAGACTCCGTAGATGTGAAGCTCAACTCCATCGCTTCCGCAGTTATGTCAGTTAAATAATCTTATATAGTTAGAAAATGCGTAAATACATTGTCGCGGGCAATTGGAAAATGAACACCACCGTGCCCGAGGGCGTAGAACTCGCCAAGGCTGTTGTTGCAGCCGCCAAAGATCTTCCCGCTAACGTAGAGCTGGTAGTTGCTCCTCCGTTCACTCACCTGGCCCCCGTGGCCGATGTCCTGAAGGGCTCCAAGGTGCAGCTGAGCGCCCAGAACTGCGCAGACCACGAGAAGGGTGCATACACCGGTGAAGTGGCCGTGAACATGCTCACCTCCCTGGGTTGCCAGTACACCATCCTGGGTCACTCCGAGCGTCGCCAGTACTACGGTGAGACGGACGAGAAGCTGGTGGTGAAAACCCAGCTGGCTCTGGCCGCCGGCCTGAAGGTCATCCTCTGCGTGGGTGAAAACCTGGACGAGCGTGAGGCTGGCAAGCACTTCGAGGTGGTTACCGCCCAGACCAAGAACGTCCTCTACAACTTCACCGCCGAGGATATGAAGAACGTGGTCATCGCCTACGAGCCCGTGTGGGCCATCGGCACCGGCAAAACCGCCACTGCCGCCCAGGCCGAGGAAATCCACGCTTGCATCCGCAACGTCATCGAGGCCAAGTTCGGCGCCCAGGTGGCCGACGACATGACCATCCTGTACGGTGGCTCCTGCAAGCCCTCCAACGCCAAGGAACTCTTCGCCGAGAAGGATATCGACGGTGGCCTCATCGGCGGCGCCGCCCTCAAGGCCGAGGACTTCCTGGGAATTGCCACTTCCTTCTAATCGAAGCGGCCTTTTCATGATTAAGGACGGGTTCTGCCCGTCCTTTTTTTATTGGGATGCCACTTTCTCTCTTAATAGCACGTCGCCAAGCCGTATAAGGCATGTATAGGGCTTGAAGATGGGCGATAGCACGGCGGGAGTGGCTGTGGGGCCGATATAGGGCTTCGCCCCGGGCTGGGTGCGCAAAAAGAGAGTGATACAAAAAAAGCCGGACGATTGTCCGGCTTTTACTTTGTGAGGACACGCAGATTTGAACTGCGGACCTCTTGCCTGTCAAGCAAGCGCTCTAAACCAACTGAGCTATGCCCTCAAGAGGACTGCAAAGATAGATAAAAAGAACGGATGCTGCAAATTTTTCTTTATCACTTCACCCGATGCTTCCCGTTCTCGAAAGCAACCTCATCCAGGGTAAGGATGTGGGGGGAGTTGTAGATGCTGCGGACCAGGTCTAAATGCTCCGGACCGGAACGGTGGCCGCCGATGAAATAGCCCCACACCATGAACCAGGTCCAGCGGGGCTGCTCCTCGAATACGGACAGTTCCTTGGGCAACTGCCCCACTTCGCCCATGGCGATGGGCTTGCCGCCGCCCAGCTCCACCAGCTCATCGTGATGAGACTGCTTGTAGTCCCAGGCGTAGATATCGGCCGCTAATACATCTACATATTCATTGCCGGGGTAGAAATCGGCGTAAGGGAAAGCGTCGTCGTTTTCTTTCACGCGCGGGGCATTGGGGTCCCATACCCAGAGGAGGTTGTCCAGGCCCTTTCCGGTAAAGTATTCATATGTCATAATCCAGAGGCGTTTGAAGCCCTGGTCTCCCGGCTTATTACCCCACCAGAACCAGGCTCCGTTCATCTCGTGGTACGGGCGCCAGAGGACGGGAACGCCGGCTGTCTTAAGCTGCTGCAGGTAAGGTATCACCGTGTCCATTTCCCGCTCCCAGGCGTTGTGGAGCTGCGTTCCGGGCGTGCAGAGGGCATCCCACTCTTCATCAGAGGGGCCCTGATCCATGGTCCACACCTTGTCTCCGTTGCAGTCGTTGCCGTCGGTGTAGCGAGGGTCGCAGCAGTGCCACATGAGGGTGATGATGCGCCCTTCGGCCCATTTGCGGATGGCCGTATCTACAATGTCCTGCCGGGCTTGAGCCACCGTGCGGCCGGTGTTGATGCAGGGCCTGTCAAAGGGCACCGTGAGGTTCAGCGGGCCGGCATGCTGATAGCGTTCAGCGCCATCGCCAATGTCGTTAAAGCTGAAATCACTGCCCCAGACCACCGGAAGCTTTCCGGTGATATCCAGCACCTCGGCGTCGTAGCGCTCCAGGTCGCTGGAGAAGTTGTGCTCTCCGGCCAAGGTATATTGCCCGCTGATGGAATAGAGAAAATCCAGCAGCTCGCAGGCCTCAGGGGTGGCATTGGGGTTCACGGGACACGGCCCGGCGGGGCGCTCGCAGGACAGGGCGAAGCAAACGGCCAGGGCCAGAAGGAGGGTGAGACGGGGTTTCATCTTGAGCCGGTTCTAGTTCACCACTACTTCGTCCAGGAAGTGGAAGCCACGGGTGGGATGGGCCACGAAGCGCACGTAGCGGGCGCGGCCGGTGACGGCCGAGCCAAAGAGCACGTAGCTCTGGGAGGGCTCGCGAATCTCGTTGGGGACGAAGGCTGCCTGCCAGTAGTGTTCGCCATCGGCCGATAGCCACACCTCCACGCTTTTGGGGAGGTAGATGCCGGGGCCGGGCTCGCAGAGGAAGGTGCCGCCCACAAAGTGGATGTCCTGCTCAGTCTCCAGGTCTATGACCACGTCAATATCCGTGAGGAAACCCTGCCAGCGGCCGTCTCCGTAGGACCAGCCGCCGCAGATGCCGTCCGTGAGGGTGGCCTCGCGGGCTGCGGGATAGCCACGGTTCCAGAGCTGGTTGTAGGTTACTTTCTTGCCCAGGGCCAGGTGCTGCACACCCATTATGGAAGCCGGGCGCTCGCCGTATTCCTTATGAATGTCAAAGGCGTTGTAGCCGGCGGCTATGAGGGCATCGTTCCAGCGGGTGACGCGGGCGCGGAAGCTGTCCTTGCGGGAAGGCTGCGACCAGCCCACCTCGGCAATGGCGGCGATGCGCGGATACATCATATACTCATAGTGCTGGTCGGTGGGAATCTTTTCGGCCCAGAGGTTACCCTGCACACCCAGAAGATGTTCGGAAGCGCCCTCCGGCATGCCCTCCATAGGGTCGTATGAGTGGGCTACGTCCAGGGAGAGGAAACCGCCAAAGCCTTCCGGCTCGTAAATGGGAGCGTCCTGCACCTTGTCCAGATAGCAGTAGCGGCCGGGCGTCATAACAGCGTCGTGGCCCTGAGAGATGGCCTCGATACCGCCCTGGGTGCCACGCCAGCTCATGACGGTGGCGTTGGGGGAGAGGCCTCCTTCCAGAATCTCGTCCCAGCCCAGCAACTGACGGCCGTGGGCGTTGATGAAACGCTCGATGCGCTTAATGAGATAGCTCTGCAACTCTTCTACGGAAGAGAGTCCCTCGGCCTTCATGCGGGCCTGGCAGTCGGGGCAAAGCTTCCAGTCTCCCTTGCCGGCCTCGTCTCCACCTATGTGGATGTACGGGGAAGGGAAGAGTTCAATCACTTCTTCCAGCACGCCTTCCAGCAGATCAAACGTGGCTTCCTTGCCGGGGCAAAGTTCGCGGGAACCTTCTTTGCAGCCCACCTCGGGGTATGCATAGATGGTTTCACGGCTGTGGCCGGGCATCTCAATCTCCGGTATCACGTTGATGTGCAGGCGCTGGGCAGCTGCCAGGATTTCGCGGATATCGGCCTTGGTGAGATAACCACCGGAAGCGTCCGGGGCGCCCTCATAGGAATACTTGTTGCCTCCGTCCTGCCATTCCTGCCAGGTATCTCCCACGCGCCAGGCACCATGGGTGGTGAGGCGGGGATACTTGTCAATCTGGATGCGCCAGCCGGCGTCGTCCGTCAGGTGCATGTGGAACTGGTTAATCTTAAGGCTGGCCAGAGCCTCCAACTGCTTGATGATGAAATCCTTATCACGGAAATGACGGGAGATATCCATCATGAAACCGCGGTACTGGAAACGGGGATAGTCGTATACCGTGCCGCAGGTTTGCATCTGCTTAAGGGTTTGCAGGGCGTAGAAATAGCCCTGCTCCGTATTGGCCTCCACCTTGTAGCCCTTGGGCGTAACGGTGAGCTCGTAGGCCTGCTCCCGGGCAAAGGCGGGAAGGGAAGCCGTCTTGCGGGCAAAAGCCTTGCCGCCAATCTTGTGGGAGAGTTCTTTGGATATGTTGGGGGTGCCGTCGGCCGGGGTAAGAACCACCGGAGCGGGCACCTGGGCATAGGCCGATGCCCAAAGCACCAGGCTTGCCAGGATGGTCAGGAAGCGTTTCATATTAGAGGTAATCTTCGAAATATGCGGTAACCTTGTACATCAGATGAAGCCGGTTGCGGCCAGCCACGTTGTGCCGGGCCACCGGGTAAGGGAAGTAGTGCACGGGGATGTCCAGGTCTATGCACTGCTGGATGAAGCTGAGGCTGTGTTCCCACACCACGGTGTCGTCAATGGCACCCTGGATTACGAGCAGATGGCCCTTCAGATCCTTGGCATGTTCTATGAGCGAGGTTTTCGCAAAGCCTTCGGGATTAGTTTCGGGCGTGTCCATGTAACGCTCTCCGTACATAATCTCGTACCACTTCCAGTCAATGACGGGGCCGCCGGCCACGCCCACCTTGAACACATCGGGATAGTTGGTGATGAGGCTGATGGTCATGAAGCCGCCATAGCTCCAGCCGTGCACGCCAATCCTTTCTGCATCCACGAAGGGCTGGCTGCGCAGCCAGTTAATGCCCACCATCTGGTCTTCCATCTCGGCCTGGCCGCACTGGCGGTTGATGGCCTTCTCGAAGGCGGCGCCGCGGTTCTGGGTGCCTCGGTTGTCCTGGATGTATACCAGATAGCCCTGCTGGGCCATATACATTTCCCACATACGGATTTCTGCCAGCCAGGAGTCCTGTACCAGCTGGCTGTGCGGGCCGCCATACACGTAAAGCACCACGGGGTACTTCTTGGCGGGGTCAAAGTCCTTGGGATAGATGAGCCGATAGTAATTCTCGTACAGACCGTCGGCGCTGGGTACGGTGCCCAGTTCCACGGAGCAGGCGTTCCAGCCCTTCAGAGGGTCTTCCAGGGTGGAAAGCTGACGGTATACCTTTCCGTCCGTAGAGCATACGGAGATGGCGCCCGGCAGGTTCAGATTGGAAACATTGTCCAGGAACCACTTCTTGCTGGCATTCAGACGCACGCTGTGCCAGCCCCGGCCGCGGGTGAGCTGCACGGGCTTACCCAGCTTGGCCTTCGCCACCACCTTCTTCTTGGGAAGCTGAATATCTGCCCTGTACAGATGATTCTCTACGGGAGAATTCTGGGCCGATGTATAAAAGACGCTCTTGCCGTTGTTGGCTACATATTCAACATCTGCATCCACGGCCGTGAGACGGCAAAGGGTGCCCAGCGTGTCTACCAGGTACAGATTCTTGTAGCCGTCGCGGTTATCGGTGCGGTACACAAACACGTCTGTGCGGCCTTCCAGGAAGTGGATGGGGTCCAGGGGCTCTACCCAGGCCTCGTTGTCCTCGGTGAGAAGGGTGCGCACGAAGCTGCCATCGGCCACCTTGTACTGGTTTAACTTCATGTGATGCTGGGTGCGGTCCAGTACCTGGGCAAAGAGGTACTTGCCGTCCGGGCTCCAGGAGAGGTTGGTGATGTAGCGTTCCTCGGTGAAATCCGTAACGTCCATCCACACCGTGCACTCCTTCTCAAAGTCATATACGCCCACCTGCAGCAGTTCGGAGTCCATTCCGTTCATGGGGTATTTGATGAGCTCCAGCTCACCGGTGCGGGTGCGGATGTTCAGCAGCGGGAAGTCCGTCACGCGGGACTGATCTTTCCTGTAATAAGCCACCTTCTTGCCGTCCGGGCTCCAGAGGTAACCCTGGGTGAAGCCAAACTCATTGCGCATCATGGTGCCGCCGTATACGATATTGCGGTCTTCAGATACGCCGATGGGCAGTGTCCGGCCGTCTTTCTCTCCGTAGAAGGAGTCTCCCTCCAGACGTACGGAATAGCCGGCAGGGCCACGGTCTGCAGCGGGGAAACCCGGGCCGGGCATTGTCCTGCCGGGCAGGTACTGCTCCACCGCATCGGAGCTCACAGAACCTTTGAAGGTTTTGCCGCGCTCCTGGGTGAAGAGGAAGTTCTCGTCGTCTATCCACCGGGCCGTTGCACGGGAGTAACCCACGCCGCCAAGGACGGCATTTTCCAGGGAAAGGTCCTTGCCCTCATGGGCCGGATAGGTGTCTATGACGCGGTTTTGCGCAAAGACAAGGGAGCAGGCGAACAGAACGCCTGCCAGAAGGAAAGCTCGTTTCATATCAGATTACAGGAAAAAATCGTCTTGGGGGAGGGACTGGTCGGGTGCAAGAGTAGTCTCTTCCACCACGCTGTCTACAATGGCCTTTTCAAAGCCTCTCCAGGGCAGTGCGCCCTTGTACTCTTTGTAGTGCACGGTGACGCGCAGACCGGTCATCTGCCTGAGCTTTTCGGCTACTTCCTTATTGGCTACCGAGAACTTGAAATTCTTGGACTGAACAGTGCCGGCGGCATTTTTGGTGCCGTAACCCGTGAGGATGATCTCTCCCTCATAGGTTTTGAATACATAGCCGGTGTAGGTGAGGGAATTAAGTTCACCAGTCTTGGTGCCGTCGGAGAACACCCAGAAGAACTTGAAGTAAAGGAAACCGGCCAAAACGGCCACTGCAACGAGGGCGATGGTCCACCCTACTGCTTTTCCAGCGCGGGACATAGGTCTAGACATTATTATTTCTTTTTAGGTGTATAATTCATATGAACGGGTTCCCAAAAAAGGGTTCCGTCTTTGTCTACAGTTATGCGAACCAGGTAGTCTCCCGGTTCCGGGTTGTTCTTTTCACACATGGTGTCCAGGGTAATGTAGTGCACTCCGTTGTAGTTTCGCTCGTCCCAGGTGTGCACATGGCCGCAGAATACGCCCGACACATTCCATTTCTCAAACTGGTCCAGCAGGAAGAAGGTTTCCTCGCGGGTGAAGGTGGAGGCGAACTCGAAGAACTGGGGACGGAAGATATTGGTGTGGGAAAACACAAAAGTATGCCGATAGAGGTTCTGGCCGCCATCCAGCGCGCGCTTGCGGATGAGGTCTATCTGGGTTTTTCCAAGGGTGCCGCTGGCGCTGTCCAGGAAGATGAGGCGGTCGAAGCAATAATCACCGTCTTCGCCCGTTGTTATAACGTCTACTTCATAAAACGAAGAATGGAAGATGTTGCTCCAAAGGGCCCAGCCGTTGTGGGTGATGTCGTGGTTACCCACAACCGGGTAGAAGGGGAAAAGGATTTCGTCGTACAAGAAGGTTTCAGGCTCCTCTTCCTGGTCAGCCTTGCGTTTGTATTTGTATTCGTCAATACGGATATAGTTGGCCTTTACATACCGCTGCTTGGCTTCTTGCAAAAGGGAGTCCAGGGTAATGTAATATTCGGGCTTGGTGTCTGCAATGTCTCCCAGGTGGGCATAGAAGAGGTCATTATCCTTCAGGCCGATGGCCAGCATCTCGTCCATGCGGCCGGGGTCTGTGGTGAGGTGGCTGTCGGCCCCTATTAGGAAGGTGTAACCTCCATCTTCGCTGAAAGTGGCATCCAGATAACTGTAATCGTTTTTGTATAAGAGATAATACTCATAGGACATCTGGACGCGTTCTTCCACGGCCGTTCCGGCCATCAGGATGCCCTGGAGGCTAATCTTATCCCTCAGTTTCTGGCAGGAAACCAGGGAGAAAAGACTCAGAAAGATATAGAGGGGAATGCGTGTTTTCATACTACCAGACATATTTGAGTCCCACTTTGAGGGAAGTTTCATACTTGGTGGCCAGCTGGCTCAGACTGCCGGCGGGGCGAACGTTGAATTCTCCGTACAGCCGCATGGCGTCAGTGAGGCGGGCATAACCCCTGAGACCCCAGTTGATATTCCAGTTCTCGTAATAATATGCGTCGTAGTTGCGGATAAAAAAGCCTACGTTCCACCAGTTTTCCCGGGGACGGATGTTCACGCCTATGCCCAAAGTCATTACCAGGGGCTCCATATACAGGTTGGTGGAGAAGGAACTATACTCCTGCTTCATTCCGTGGTAATGGTACTGGATAAGGCTCCAGCCCCAGCGGATATCGGCATAGCGCCATTCGAAACTGGCAGAAAGGTTAAAGTTGAACTCGTTGGTATTCCACTGGTTCCAGCGGTTGAAAAGGAAACGGGCATCCAGATACAGATTGGACCGGCGGATGGGGATGCGGAAGGTGCCCATCACGTCTACGGAATACTGCTGCTTGAGAAACTGGATTTGCTGCGAACCGGAAACGCTCCAGCGGTCTGTGAGGTGGCGGGTGTAACGGGCCGATTCTGTGAAAAAACGGCCGCTTACCACGTTGTTTCCGTAGGCGAGGAACCCGTGAATCTCATCCTTATGCACACCGTCATACTGCCGGGGGCCGCAGTAGGTTTGTGCGGCGGCGGAACCGGCCAGTAGCAATAGTGAGGTTAGAACTAGAATAGTATGTTTCATGGCATACAAATATATCAAAAAAAGCCCGAAAAACCTATCCCTCAAAGAGGGAAGCGAATTCCGGGGCGGTGAGCCCGTCAAACCAGGCGCCCACATCCAGGGTGGTCAGCTCTTCGGGGCGTTTGCCTTTGAGGGCCGATGCCAACTCTTCTGCGGGCCGATTACCCAGGAAATCTCCCTGAAAGGCAACCTCTTCCAGCACCCCGCCCTTCAGGCTGTAAAGCACCTGAACGGTGCCGCAGGCGAATTTTTTCTTGCAGGAGTGGGAAGTCTGGGGCGAATGCCCGAAGTTCCACTCCCAGGTGCCAAACTTCTCACGTGCCTCGCGGTCCACTGCCACAAGGTCATCGGCCCCCAGAGGGAACTCTGCGTCGCCATCGGCCAATAATTCTTGCAGGGCGGTGCGGAAGGCTTCCATGCTGGCGTACTGCGGGAGGTATTCTTTCAGGTTGGCCACGCGGCTGCGTACGGAGGCAATGCCCTTGGCCGTCACCTTGCTGCCCGGCACCTGCAGGGCCTTGGTGAGTACGTCCAGGTCTACGTCCCACATGAGCGTTCCGTGAATCATCATGCGGTCTTTGCTCAGGCGCTTGGCATAGCCGGAACATTTGCGACCCTCTACCATAATGTCGTTGCGACCGGTGCGCTCTGCGGGTACGCCCAGCTTGCGAAGGGCCTCGGGCATAATCTCAAAGGCGTTTTCCATGAGAGCCAGCGGGCCCACAATGCTGTAGTTGAGGTTCCCCAGATCGTGATATACGGCCCCGCCGCCCGTAACCCGCCGGGCCAGCACGATGCCCTTTTCCTGCAGATAGGGGAGATTTACCTCTGCATAGGGGCTCTGGTTAAGGCCGATAATGACCGCCGGCGCATTCTGCCAGAGGTAGAACAGGGGTTCGGGGCACCGGATGCCTTCCAGCGCATACTCGTCGAAGGCCATGTTCCAATGCGGATCCGTGTGCAGGTTCGTCAGATACTTCATAACACAAAAATACGGGAAACTTCCGAAAAAGTATTATCTTTGGTCTACATTTTTTTGACCACAACCAACCATGAAAAAACTCGTACTTGTTCTGGCCTTGATGCTCTCGCTGGGAGCGATGGCATCGGCCCAACGTTTTGCTCACCTGAACCGTTATGCCGCCGCTAACGCCGCCCTCCCCAAAGTGTGCTGCGGTCCCCGTGTGGTGCTCATGGGAGATTCCATCACGGATGTCTGGGCAGAACGGCGCCCTGGCTTCTTTGAGGAGAACGGCTTCATTGGCCGAGGCATCAGCGGGGAAGAGACTTCCCAGATGCTGCTCCGTTTCTGCCAGGACGTCATTGACATAGACGCCTCTGTGGTGGTTATCCTGGCCGGCATTAACGACATAGCTTACAACCTGGGAGACCCTTACATAGAAGACCTCACCTACAGCAATATTATCAGTATGGTAGAGCTGTCCTGGGCCAACGGAATACGCCCCGTGGTTTGCGGCGTGCTGCCCTCCTATAACCTTCGCTGGCGTAAAGAAGTGACGGATGTGTTTGAAAAGGTTTGCAGCCTCAATGCCCGTCTGAAGGCTTTCTGCACCCGTCACGGCGTCACCTATATTGATTACGGTACCGTGCTTGCCGGAGAGGACGGCAAAATCAAAGAGGGCCTGAGCGAAGACACCGTGCATCCTACGGAAGCCGGCTATGTGCTCATGGAAAGGTATCTGCTGGAGAATCTTAAATAGAAATAACTCCGCTTCCCAGCATCTCCTGCCCGTCGTACCACACGGCAAACTGACCGGGGGAGATTCCGCGCTGGGGCTCATCAAACAGGATATAGAGGCCACTCTCCCGCATCAGGAGGGTGGCACTTTGTAAGGGCTGGCGGTAGCGGATGCGAACGCGGTAGCGGCGCATCTCCCCGGGCTGCATGGCCAGGTCTGTGCGAATCCAGTGAATCTCTTCCGGCCTTACGCAAAGGCAGAAACGGCTGAGCCCCTTGTGGTGATGGCCTTCTCCCACGTATACGCGGTTGGCCTCTGTGTCTGTGGCAATGACGAACACAGGCTCTGAATGGCCGCCAATGCCCAGGCCTTTGCGTTGGCCAATGGTATAGAACTGAGCGCCCTCGTGCCGGCCCACGATGCGGCCGCAGGGGTTCTCCCTGTAACGGGTTTTCTTAATGTGATGCTTGCCGCTGCGGTAGGTTTCCGTCTCAAAGGCAATCTGATACGTGACGGGCAGCGACAGGTGGTTCAACTCTGCATCTGTGAGCGCAGCCACGGCATCGGCCCTGAAGGGGCTTTCTCCCAGCGGCTTGCCGTCGGAGGTAAGGATTTTCTCCTCCGGGGCGTAGTGAACGGTGCGCTCCAGCGTTTGCCCTTCTTTCAAAAGACTGCCCAGTTTCTCCTGCTGCCACTGGTACAAGGCGTCCGTGGCGTAATACGGGTCGAAGACTTCCACCACGTCTCCCTCCACGGAGGTGAGCTTCTGCTTAAGGAAAGTGGGTAAATCCACCTTTCCCACAAAGCAGATGCCCTGGGAATCTTTCTTTTCGGCCGATGGCAAATCTGCCTCCTTGGCTATGCGCCGTACTTCGGGCTTGGTAAGGTGGCCAATGGGGAACAGGGCCTTGGCCAGCTGCTCCTGGCTTAACTGGCAAAGGAAGTAGGTCTGGTCCTTATTAGGGTCCGTTCCTTCGAGGATCCGGTAAACCGGAGATGGCCGGTCGGAGCCGGCCATGACGCCGTCATTCCCGACTTGACCGGGAATCTCTTCCTTCCGGCAGTAGTGCCCCGTGGCAACGAAGTCTGCACCGTATTTGAGGGCTACCTGGAGGAAGGCGTCGAACTTGATTTCGCGGTTGCACAGGACGTCCGGATTGGGCGTGCGGCCCTTGGCGTACTCGTCAAACATGTAGTCTACCACGCGCTGGCGGTACTGCTTGGACAAATCGGCAAAATAGAAGGGGATGCCAATTTTGCGGGCCACCATTTCGGCCACAAAGCGGTCTTCTTCCCACTCGCAGTCTCCGTGGAGGGTGCTGTCGGCGTCGTGCCAGTTCTGCATGAACATGGCAAACACGTCATAGCCTTCCTGCTTCAGCAGGTAGGCCGCTACCGACGAGTCCACCCCGCCGGAAAGCCCTACGCAAACCTTGATTTTACTCTTGTCCATTTCTGTCTGCAAAAATACTATTTTTTGTGCTAACTTTGCAATCCCATGCCCAGCTACCTCCAAATAGAGAACATTTCCAAGAGTTACGGCCCCAAGGTGCTGTTCCAGCACATCGACTTCAACATTAACGAAGGCGACAAGGTGGCCCTCATTGCTCCTAACGGTACTGGCAAAACCTCGCTGCTGCGCATCCTGGCGGGCAAAGACAGCTCCGACAGCGGCGGAAAGGTGCTTTTCCTCAAAGACATCCGCATTGCTTTTCTGGAGCAGGAGTATGCCTATGATCCGGAGAAGAGCATCTTCCGGCAGATTATGGACTCATCGGCCCAATGGACGGAGCACCTGGATACGGACCATCTGTGGCAGTACGAACTGCGGGTGACGCAGCTTCTTACCCAGTTTGGCCTTACCAACCCGGATAAGCCCATGAAGGACCTTTCGGGCGGCGAAGTGAAGCGCGTGGCGCTTACGCAGATGCTGGCCTCGGAGGCCGATTTCTACATCATGGACGAGCCCACCAACCACCTGGATATAGACGCCATCGAGTTCCTGGAGGCTCACCTCAAACACAGCCGCTGCACGCTGTTCATGGTAACGCACGACCGTTACTTCCTGGACCGCGTGTGCAACACCGTGATGGAAATGGACCGCGGCAACATTTACATCTACCGCGGAGACTATATGAACTTCCTGGAAAAGCGCCAGGAACGTATAGACAATTACAACGCAGAAACCGAGCGGGTGCGCAACCTCTACCGCCGGGAACTGGAGTGGATGCACGCCAGCCCCTGCGCCCGCACCGGCAAGGCCAAATACCGCAAGCAGGCTTTCTGGGACATCAAGGAAAGGGCCGATGACAGCTACGTCCAAAAGAAGGTGGACCTCTCCGAAACGCAAATCAAAGGCACCTACCTGGGCAATAAGGTAATCAATTGCCGGGACGTGAGTTTCTGGTGGGAACAGAAGTGCTACTTGAAGCACTTTTCCTACAATTTCCAGCGTTACGAACGCGTGGGAATAGTGGGGCGTAACGCCGCCGGAAAAACCACTTTCCTGAACCTTATCACCGGAGGCTGGAGGCCCGAAATGGGCGGCACGCTGGAAGGCGTGATAGACCTGGGAGAATCTCTCAAGATTGGCTATTACCACCAGAGCGGCATGCAGTTCAAGCCCGGCCAGACGGTGCTGGAAACGGTGAACGATACGCATCTGCTAAGCCGCTTCCTCTTCACCCACGACATGCTTAACAACCCCGTTGAGCGTCTTTCGGGCGGTGAAAGAAGAAGGCTTTATCTGCTTACCATCCTCCTTCAGCAACCCAACTTCCTCATTCTGGACGAACCTACCAACGACCTGGATATAGTTACCCTGGAAATCCTGGAAGAATACCTGCTGGAATACAAGGGCTCCCTGGTTATCGTTTCCCACGACCGCCATTTCCTGGACCGTTTGGTAGACCATCTGTTCGTCTTCTGCGGGGACGGCGTGGTGAAGGATTTCGTGGGCAATTACACCGAGTACCGCACCTTTATCAAGGACTACGAAGCCGCCCAGAAGGCCGATGAGAAAAAACCGGTGGAAAAGAAGGCCAAAACCCTCATGCCGGGCTCTGACCCGGCATCTGCCAAGCGTAAGCTGTCCTGGAAAGAGCAGCAGGAGCTGAAAGCCCTGGAAGAGCTGCTTCCCAGGCTGGAACAGGAAAAGGCCGATTTGGAAGCCAAGCTTTCCGGCGGCACCCTCAGCGCCACCGAGCTTCAGGAAGCATCTACACGATACGGCAGCCTCCAGGAAGAACTGGATGCCGCCGAGCTTCGTTGGTTGGAATTGTCGGAATAATTAATTGGCCTGGGTTTCTTCCCCTTCCGGGAAATCTACGTGCTCTACGATGGTCTTCATCTGGGCGAAGGCGTCGTACAAGTCTTCCAGGGTGTTGTAGAGAGCATCTTCACTAAGTACGTCCCGTGGAATCTTCTTGCTGATTTCTCCGCGTTCATCGGCCTCAAAGTCTTTCTGCCAGTCCCCGGAGTCCAGGTATTCGTCCAGGAGGGCAATGTTGTCCCACTCGGCCATTAAAAGATCCAGGCCCATGAGTGTGCTGTCTACAGCCTCTTTGAGTTTCTTGTAGTGACTGCTGTTGCGGGCAACACGCAGCTCTGCGGGGGAGAATTTGGCTTCCAGAGCAGCCTGTCCCTCTTCTACCAGGGCCTTCATTTCTTCCAGGCTCTTAGATAGCTTTTTGTCAAGATCGTTCTTTTCCTTCATAGCGGTTGGTTATATGCTAAGTACAAAAATATGGAATTGTATCCAATAAAAAAACACTATCTTTGGCTTTGCTATGAAAAAGAACGCTACTTTCTTCCTCCTTCTGTTGGCGCTGGTGCTCTCTTTTTCCTGTAAGCAGGTGAAAAAGACAGCGTTTATTCCCGTCCCGCCGGATTATGCCAACCCCCTCATGTGGTACACGGCCGATGAAGACCCCGAAGGCAGCGGGGCCGATGTCTTCTACGTGGTTTCCACCTGGGAGATGGACTGGACAAGCCCCGACAGTCTGGTGTGCCATTATGCCGATGTTTGGAACCCCACGCACCGGGAACACATGGCCACGGAGATGGCCGGAGTGGCGGCCTACATGGCTCCGGGTAACCGTTTCTATGCGCCCTACTACCGTCACACCACCATTGAGGCCTGGGAGAGCCGTAGCGACGAAGTAATCTACGACCGCACCCGCCTGTCCATGACCGATGTCTGCGAGGCCTTCGACCATTTCCTGGCCAAAAGAGACCCTTCCCGTCCGCTTATCATTGC
>DFLI01000019.1 GCA_002373715.1 Bacteroidales bacterium UBA3623 | reverse complement strand
AGGAGTACATCATTGACATCCAGGAGAAGAGCGTTCGCGTTGAGGCATCGGCCCTGAACGGCTTTGTGTATGCCTGCGAAACCCTCAAGCAGATGCTGCCCGCCGCCATCTACGGCAACAAGGCAGTGAAGGCCGATTGGGTGCTCCCGCTGGGCCACATTGAAGACCAGCCCCGCTTTGCCTATCGCGGCATGCACATGGATCCCTGCCGTCATTTCTGGAGCATAGAGGAGACCAAGCGCTATCTGGATGTAATGGCCGCCTACAAACTCAACCGCTTCCACTGGCACCTCACCGAGGACCAGGGCTGGCGTATGGAGGTGAAGGCCTATCCCAGGCTCACCGAGATTGGTGCCTGGCGCAACGGTACCGTTATCAAGAAGGACTGGGGTTCCAACGACGGCATCCGCTACGGTGGCTTCTACACCCAGGAAGAGATGAAGGAGATTGTGGCCTACGCCGCCGAGCGTGGTATCACCGTTATCCCCGAAATTGACCTGCCCGGTCACATGGTGGCTGCCCTGGCCGCTTATCCCGAGCTGGGTTGCACCGGCGGTCCCTACGAGGTTTGGACCCGCTGGGGTGTTGCTCCGGACATTCTCTGCGCCGGTAACGAAGACGTGTACACCTTCCTGGAGACGGTGCTTTCCGAGCTGGTGGACATCTTCCCCTCCGAGTACATCCACATTGGCGGAGATGAGGCCTTTAACGAAGATATGGGTATTCCGTGGGACCACTGCCCTAAGTGCGCCGCCAAGATGCGCGAGCTGGGCATCAAGAAAGGCCCTATGGCCAAGCACTACCTGCAGAACTACGTAACCGCCCGCATCCAGGCCTTCCTGAACGAGAAGGGCCGCAAGATCATCGGCTGGGACGAGGTGCTGGAAGGCAACCTGGCCCCCGGCGCTACGGTTATGAGCTGGCGGGGTGTAAAGGGCGGTATCGAGGCTGCCAACAAGGGCTTCGACGCCATTATGACTCCCAACAGCTACCTGTACTTTGACTACTATCAGAGCCACGAGCGTGACAAGGAACCCTTCGGCATCGGCGGCTATCTCCCGGTGGAGAAAGTCTATTCCTATGAGCCGTTCGAGGGCCTTACCCCCGCTGCCCAGAAGCACATCCTGGGTGTACAGGCCAACCTCTGGACGGAATACATTGCCACTCCCGAGCACCTGGAATATATGCTCCTGCCCCGTATGTGCGCCCTTTCCGAGATTCAGTGGTGCGCCCCCGAGAAGAAGGACTTTGACCGCTTTAACGCTGCCTTGGACCACGCTTTCGCCATGTTCGACGCCATGGGCCTGAACTACTGCATGGATGTGCGTGGCCTCATCGGCCTGGAACGCGTCCCTGCCCGTACGCCCGAAGAGCTGGAGGAATACCTGAAAGAGAATCCCCGCAGCTGGTAAGCCAAGGGGCCGATAAGAAAAAAGCCATCGACAGTATTGCCGATGGCTTTTTTCGTAGGCCGATGGGAAACTAGAAGTCCCAGTAGCCGTAGTTTACGGTCATGTTGGTGATGGCATTCAGTCTGTAGGTGCCACTGCTGTTGGTCTCCATCCTTATGTTAAGGGCGGTCTCTCCATTTCCTTCTCCGGTATTGGATGATGACCAGCTTGTTACGCCATTTCCAGCAGAAGCGCCGTTGATATACACAGGTCGCTTGTTGTAACTGGAATAATAGGAGAAGCCCACACCGGTAAGGCGACATCCTGTCAATGTGCCGTTGGATATGGTAATATATCCGGCCTGTCCATCATCCGTACCTATGTCTTTACGATAGTCACGAAGCCAAAAAAGACCTTCATGCTTTCCGTGGCAGTTCTCCAGGGACGCAGAAATACCAGTATTATTGTCGGTGAAATTGTCAACGTTTTCATTGTCATCGTCGGAGAAGTCAATAGAATAACTTCCCGTAGCCCAGCGGTACAGGTGCAGGGTTACCAGATCACGGCTTCCTTCCACAATATCCAGCAGTTCTCCCAGCTTGCAGGTACCATAATAATAATTGTTGGAGTTGGTGTAGCGGAAGTGCACGGTGGCGTTGTCATTCCTTTTGAAAGAGCCGATGGCCACGGTGACCGCATTGTTGTAGAAGGTGCTTCCGTTGAAGGTGAAAGTACCGGCCGATGAGCCGTCCTCCTTGGCGGAAGAAACGGTGACCGTTCGAGTGCCCAGTTTAGTGGGCGCTATGTCTCCATATCCTCTGGCAAAGAGATGATTGGCCTCAATGGTGAATTCCTCCCTCTTAACTGGAATCGGCGCGCTACTGGTATAGCTATCGCTTTCCAGCATTATTATGCCGTCTAGGTATCGGGTAGTGGGCCGGAGAGTGAGCTCATAAGAGAAAACACTCTCGTCCTGCGGCGTGAAGGTATAGCTTCCGTCTTCGTTCAGAGACATAAAGGCGCCCGGATACTCTGCCGGCTCCAGGTTGGTCAAGTGCATGGTAATGGGCACCACCAGGCCTTCTACATATCGGAATGTAAAGGTGGTTTCCTGATTCAATCCCAGATCAAGACTCAGCTCTTCCGGTACCGTAAAGGTGGAACCCTGGATACGGGCCGATGCAGAGGCAGAAGTATACAGGCTGGAGTTCTCCCGGATGTTGGCGGTGGAGAGCGTAACGCTGGCCATGTCTCCCACATTGCCGCTGGCCACCAGGGCCAATTCTACGCTGGCCATGTCCGAGGTGGGCGTGCCCGTTCCCGTATAATATAAATAGGTATTGCCGCTGTAGTGTTCCAGGCCGGAAGTAACCGGCGTTACGCCGTCTTCCTGGTACTGGAGCTCCAGGCCTTGCAGTTCTACGGTAAGAACGGGCGGAAGCACGCGGTTGCCGGTGGACAGGCCCTTGGCCTCGGCTTCCTGGGCGCTGGCGCTCTGGAGCAGGGCATTGGTGGGATCCCACCAGGCCACGGGCGAACCGCTGTGGGCGGCGTCCATGGTAAAGCTGAACTTCACATTGCCGTTGCGGTGGGGAGATTCCGGGGTGAACGAGAGGTTACTGAATTCTCTCTGTGCATAGTTGAAGAACTCGTCGTGCGCATAGGTGGCATCGAAGTACTGGTTCTGCACATATACCGTGCAGGCATTATCGGCCAGTGTTGTCTTGAAGTGGCAGTCGAAGCTCTTCCAGAGCACGCCGTCCACCATGCGGGTGGTGAGGCGGTCATAATCGGCCTGGGTGAGCGACTTGATGAAGAAGAAGGCTGGGGAAGAGTTGCCGGGCTCGATGGAGCTGCCGTAGTCTACCGGGAGGTCGTCTCCGTCGGGGGTGAGGCTGTAGCCGTTGGGTTCCACCACAAAGCGCAGCGGGAACACCGAACGGGACAGGTCGGAGGGAATGAGTACGCGCACCACTTCCTGCTGGCCCGTAGCCGCCAGTACGTATTTCTGCTGGCAGGTTACGCGCATTTCCTGGCGGGGAGAGGTGCGGATAATTACGTTTCGGCTAATCTGCCGCTGGTTGTAGGAACCTTCCACGTGGATGGCCTGGGTGCGCTCCTGGTTAAAGTAACCTTCGCCGTCCTGGTAAGATTCGTTCAGCTGGTAGCGGATCATGCCCCATTTTTCAATGGTGCGGTCTTCTATCTGAGCGGCGCTGGCCACTACCCAGTCGTTGTTCTGGCGCACATAGGGGATTACATGGCCGTCTTCCTTGTCAATCCACACCTTGTAGGCGTCTCCTTCGGTTTGGAAAGAGAGCACGCCGCGGGAGCTGGCTTCTGAGGGCGTGAGTGGGGTGAATACGCCGGTTTCGGCATTCACGGAACCCACCTGGATGCTTACCAGGTCATTTCCTTCCACGTTGGCCTCATACTCTCCGCCGCTCATGTTGGTGGGAATGTAGCGGAACATCACGTAGTCTGTCTGGGGCCGCACGTAGAACTTCTCAGTGAAGGATGTACCAATGCTGGATTTACCGTCGGAAATGTTAATGAGGTCCTGATAATCCGGGTCTCCGGATACGGCGGCCGATGCCGCTTTCGCGGCTTTGGAGATGTTCTTTTCGCCCGATCCGGCTTCAATATCCAGCAGGTGCACCGTGTAGGATTGGTTGCGAAGCAGCGGAATGGCGGTGCCATCCGGGTTCACAATGTCCAGGGCATAGAAACGTACGCCGTCGCTATTGTCGTTCTGATCCACACGCTCGGCCTCAATGATAATGCGGGTGGCCCTGTGCGTAGTAGAAGGACGCGTGCGCTCGTACACGAAGAGAACGTTGTTCTCCGGGTTTTCGCTGTCCCATTCCTTCAACTCTTCCACCAGGGGGATGCCCCTGTCGGCCCTTCCGTCATCCGGATAATACGTAAAGGCCTGATCCTGGGGAGAATAGCCTCCGTAGTGGAAAGGCTCTGCGGTGATGAGTGTGTCGGCCGGATTGTCGGAATACAGCGGGTAACGCTGGTAGTTCATCAGGAAATTCTCGAAGAACAGCTGCGTATCCAGGTTTTCGTCGGGCACCAGGATGGGCGTACCCTTGATATCAGAGGTATAAGGGTCCTGCAGGATGGGCGCAATAACGCCTTCGGAAGGTGCGTAGGCCAGGCCGTATTTGCGAATGGTCACCAGCTGGTGGGAATTGTGCTGCTCCTCCACACCCACAATGGGCGTGAGGTTACGAAGGTACACGCGGGCAAAGTTGCGGACCAGTACAATGGGTCTGGGGAACTGGGCCAGGGTGGCCGCCGTGGGAACATAGGTATCGTTATCTCCCAGTACGGCTCTCACGCCGCCGGGAAGGATTACTTTCTGCCAATAACCGTCGTTATAGGTGTCCGTGAGCTGGGAGCGGATGCGGGAAAGCACGTACTCTTCCGTGTCCTGGCTGCCGGAGATGGGCGGGCTGCTGCGAAGGTCTTCCGGGCAGTTGGCAATGAAATGGAGGCGCAGGCGGCTGTCGCTTACCGCCAGGTTGGCCGTAAGGGTATAAACCGTGGCCGATGTGCCGTCGTAGTGCGTGGAGGCAGGCTCCACCGTTGCCTTCACCCACTGGTTAAAAAAGCCGCTGCCGCCAAAGACGGCAATGTAGAAGCCGTCCGGGTCTATGCTGGGCGTCATGCCTATGGCCTTGGTGTTGGCGCTTTCGCCGGGAACCGCCACCTGGAAGGAAATCTTCACGCTGGTTCCTTCCGGCGCCATTTCCTGGTGCAGCTGGGGCTCCTCCAGGCGGTTACAGGCCGCCAGGAGTGCTACAAGGAATATATAGTATATCTTTCTCATCACTGTGCAATGGTTACATCGTCCCGGTGCTGGTCTCCCCAGGTAAAGGTGCCCTTGTTAGCCAGGATGCCGTAGGTGGTCTTTTCCCAATACCAGTCGTCATATACGCAGCGTACGTATTTGGTGTCGGACGAAGAATAGGATGTGCTGTGAGAAGGAGAGGGTATACGGCCGCTCCATTCACTGTTGGTGCCGTTATACACCGTCATGAAGCCGCTGTTGCACCAGTAGTCGGTGGTGGGCTCGTCGTTTCCGCTGGAATTGTATCGGCTCTGAGAGCCCAGCAGGCGGAGAATCTTTCCATCCGTGTTCAGCAGGGCGATGTATTCAATTTCGGCCACCGTGGGAAGTCTCCAGCGTCCGGCGGGCCGGCCGTCTTCCTGATAGGAGGCGCAGCGCCGTTTGGCGTTATCGAAGGTAACCACATAGGTGGAACCGTAGGAGGAAGCCACCCTCAGTTTGGGCGCGATAAAGTTGTTGTAGGCCGAATTTCCGGCGGGGTAGTAGTAGCTGAGCCTGCGTTGGCCACCGGTGATGGAAGTCTTCTCCTGGCTCCATTCCCCATTGTTTCCGGCCAGGTTGTCAATGGAGCGGGAACGGGGGTCTCCCAGCACGTAATTGCCCATGTTGCCGGAACCGGAAGAAGGCAACACCGTGGTCTCAATGATGTACATGTTGGCGTTGGTGTTGTTGGTGCTGGATTCGGTAATGGTGGTGGGAGAACTGCCCAGGAAGTAGGACCAGTTGTTCCAGACAGAGGGGGTGTTGCTATTCTGGTAATACGGATAACCCGTCCAGGAACCGTCCGTGGAGCGATATGTGTTGCCGTTTCTGGTCCAGTTGCTGCCGTAGGTAGAGCCGCTGTTCTGTCCTCCGTTCACAAAGGCGTAGCCGTAGTGGGCATTGCCGCCGCTGTTAGCATCGGGCCTGATCATGATGGAAGGCCGCTGCTCAATGGTTACGTCCACATAGTAGCCGGAAGCGTCTCCCTGGTGCCGCACGCGGAAACGGATACTGTAGGGCGCAACGTCGTAGGTGTTGGAGCTAAGGTCCCGGTTCAGCGGATGGGTGAAAGTAAGGCTTTCGCGGCCGCTCACCTCCAGGGTCCAGCCCTCGGCGTCTCCTTCCGCATCGGCCTCAAAAGTGTGCGTACTGGCACTTACCGTTGAGGCACTGTAGTCGGGCCTTACGGCCGCTACGTTGTTGCCGCTCAGAAGGGTGGTGGTGAAGGGATTATAGATGCGCGGGTCGCTTCCCACGTAATGCTCGTCGGTCTGATGGGCGTCCTGATAGGCATCGGCCGATACCTGGAAACCTACCACTTCCACGTCGTGACTGGACTGAAAGGGAATCACCAGTTCGTCCTGGTTGTAGAGGATGAACTCCGTGGTGGGAATGGTGAGGTAGCGGGTGGTAATTACCGTAGCGGGAATGGAAGTCTGGCTGGTAATATCCTGGGCCGATGATTCATCCATGGCGCCGCTCCAGGGGGCAATGCTGTAGATAACGTCCACCTGAGGCGGATCGGCCTGCTCGGTACCCAGAATCTGCACGTCTATGGAGATGTGGTACCAGTGGTTGCGCTCCAGCGCCTTGCCGTGGAAGGGAATCTTGTAGTAGTATTTGCGAGTGGTGTTGCCGTGAGTCCAGGGTATAATCATCTTCAGGTACGGCTCCATGGCGCTGCCGGTTTCCCAGGAAACGGGGTAGGAGTAGAAGGGCTTGGCCTCTCCGTTGTGGGTGGTGGAGTACACCGGAGACTCTTCCATGCCCTCTCCGCGCTGACGCAGACGGGTGGTTCCGGTGCTGTACAGAATTTTGTCGTTGTACTGGGAATATACCACCGGCTCTCCGGCGCCGTAGGTGACGGCGTCAGACACGGGCATAGCCACGGGCTGGGCCCCTAGGGTGGCCTGGCGCATGGCGTACACCATGTAAACAGACATATTCCGGGTGTCGGGAATCCAGGAGGCTTCCTCGCTGGAGGCCCTTTCCGAAACGGTTACTTCAAAGGTTACCTTGGCGGCCACGCGCTCCAGGCCAATGCTGGCATACACGGGCGTGGCACCGCGGGGATTGCCCAGGGTGAGCTGCTGCTCGCCGGTCATCACAAAGCTGGTCTGGGGAAGCTGCTCCCAGTTGGGAGCCGGCAGGAGGGAGTTCTTAACTTGGGTAATGGTTCTGTTCCCGGCGCTTCCCTGGTATGAGCCGGAGAAGTTGGCCACTACAAAGATGCCGCAGTGGGCACCGGCGGCCAGGGCTCCGAACACGTTCTCCAGGTCGTTCGGGTTGGTCTGTATTTGCACCAGGGTGCCGGAGCGTACGGCTCCCAGCGCCTCTTTCTTCACCTCCAGCGTGGTTTCGTCGTAGAAGAAGATATCCAGCGTAGAGGAAACCAGGTTCTCGTTCAGCGCGGCGTCTCCGTTCTTGGCGGCCTTGGTCTGGGCATCCTTCACAAAGACGTTCAGAACAATGCCTTCCATTTCGGAGGGCTGTTCCGGATCCCGGACGCAGGAGACGGCTACCAGCGCCAAAAGCAGCGGTATAAGGATTTTAGTTCGCATCCAGGACAAGTCTAATATTCTTACGGTTGAACTCGGAGTTGGCGTCGTGCCATTCTCCGTTGAAGAAGAGCGAGACGTTGAAATACAGCGTCTGCGTAGAGAGAGGAGCCAGTTCCGGGTTCACGCTCACGGTGAATTCGGCCTTGCCGTTTTCCGTGTTCACGTCAATGTCTCCGGTGGTAGGGCTTATAATGAAGTATTGGGAGGCCGACAGGGGATAGGTGGTAATCTGCCAGCGTCCCGAGGTGGGGGCCTCAATGTAGAATCGGCCCGTCATTATTTCGTTGTGGGTGTTAAAGCGCATGGTTTTGGCGGCCCATTCCTCCGGAGTGGGCTCCGTGAGGTCGTTCCCTATGCCGCGGTAGAAGGCCAGCACTCCGTCCTTGAACATGCCGCTGCGGGCCGATATGGAATGCTCCGAATAGTTCCAGTCATATTCCTCATATTCCCACGGGAGCGCGCGGGTGTAAAGGTCTATGGTGCTCTTCTTGAACTGGAGCAGGAAGGAGTAGCGCGTGCCCGCGTCCATGCCCGTAGAACTGGTGCGGAAAACGGGCTGGCTGCTCAGGTCAATAGTGGCCGATAAGTCGTCGGAAATGGCTCCCAGCGCATCCTGGATGTTGTATTCTACCAGCAGTTGGGCCCTTTCCAGGTCCACGAAAGTTTGGGGCCACATAAGGATAAAGGGCTTGTCTTCCGAGAGGGGAAGCACAAAGTCCCGGTTGTCGAAGGAATCGCCGATAGGGCTGGAAGAGGAGTAAAGGACGATGTCCGTAGAAGATACGTTGTCCGTAGTAACCTCCGGCTCGCTGCCCGAAAAGTCTATGCGGGCGCTGCGGGTGTTTTTCATGCCCTTCAAGGTGACGGTTTTCAGAAGGACGCGGTTACCCGATGTGTTGTTGATGGTGAGCCCAAGGGCGCTGAAAAGGTGCTTCAGGGGCAGATCTACAGGCGTTCCGGAACTCTGCGTAGCGGCGTTCACGGGAGCCAGCCCCGTATAGAGGAAGTCGAATACTTCCGTGTTGGCATTCATTTCCATCGTTGGGATGGAGAAAACCATATTGGCTTCGTCGAACAGGTTGGAAGTGCCGAAAAAGTCCTGGGCGGTCATGCCCAGCGTGGCGTCGTAGTTAAGCCAGCCGAAGAAGTGGTGCGAGCCGTCCGTGGTCCAGGGGTAAAAGCGACCGGAGGTGTATTCCCACACCGGCTGGCCCGCGTAAACCAGCTCATCGTTAATGTAATAGGGGCTTTCGCCCATCCAGCTGGCCTCTCCGGAGAAGCCGGTGAGCACATCCAGGATCCGAATCCGGTTGTTCTCCGTCCTTAGCTCTTCGTTGTCCAGAAGGGCTTTGGTGGCCATGGTGTCAAAGGGCGAAAAGGCTATGCCCTCTCCGTCCTGGTCCTTGTTACAGGAGAGGACGGCCAGAAGGCTCATCAGGCCCAATATGCTTCTTTTCATAACCATAACTATTCCACTACCAGACCGCCGCCGTCATCGGCCCAGTCTACAGTTGTAGCAGTAAAGGTAATCAAATTATTCAACCCTACCGAGAGGGTGTAGATATATTTCTTGCCAGGCTGCCACTCGTCCAGCGTCTTGTTCAGGGAGATGGTGGCAGGAGGGTTGTCCAGCGTGTATTCCTGTCCGGAAACGTTCTGGACTATGCGGCAGCCCACCGTAAGGGCGGCGTTGGCGCCCAGAGGCTGCGGGAGGAAGACGAAGCGGCATACGTCTACGGGCTCGCCTTCCGGGTCGTAAGTGAGCGGGAGAACCTCGCTCAGAAGAGAGTAGCTGTGTTCGCTGCGCTGGTTGCTCCAGGTGTTGGCGCTTAAATCGGCCACAGAGTTAATTCCGTTCAGGGAAAGGGAGGTGAGCGCCAGCGAAACCGTGTTGGAGGGAGTGGAGAAATCCGCGACGGCTTTTACGCGGACAACTACTTGAGACAGAGCGTGTGAGAACACCAGCGGAACCACCTGGGGATGAAGGTTGCAGTCGTCCACGGAGGTGGTGGCGTAGCAAAGGTCGGTGGTGAGCTGCTCCGGGGTGGTAATGGTGTAGCCGGTGGTGGAAGCGCCGCTGCGGGAAAGGGTAAGGCCGGCCGATGCGGGGCTGTAAGCCTGGAAAACGAGGGAACCCTGCAGCGGCC
>DFLI01000056.1 GCA_002373715.1 Bacteroidales bacterium UBA3623 | reverse complement strand
GCGCCACAGGCAATGGTAATGAACAAGCAGGGGAAGATGGGTTGGTTCTTCAAACCCGCCTTCTCACTCCAGCCGCCCAGACCATCCCACAATTCAGGAATGGAAGGCCACTTGATAAACAGGCACACCATAAGAGCCACTGCCATGAACAGCAGCGAAACGGCAAAAACGGGATAAATCTTGCCGATGAGCTTATCTATGGGCAGCAAGGTGGCCACCAAATAGTAGACGAAGATGATACCCACCCAAAGCATGATGGAGCCACGGCTGCCGTCTCCGGCAATGTCTCCCAGGATGAGAGCCGGGCTGTACACGAACACCGTTCCCACCAGCAGCAGGAGGATGATGGAGAATACCAGCATCACCTGTTTGGTACGGTTACCCAGATACTGGCCCACCAGTTCCGGGAAGCCCACTCCTCCGTGGCGCACCGAAAGCATACCGCACATATAGTCGTGCACGGCGCCGGCAAAGATGCAGCCCAAAACAATCCACAGGTAGCTGGCCGGGCCAAACTTGGCGCCCATGATGGCGCCGAAAATGGGACCGGTTCCGGCAATGTTCAGGAACTGAATCATGAACACCTTCCAGTTGGGCATGGCAATGTAATCCACCCCATCCGCCTTCACAATGGCCGGTGTCTTGCGGGACGGATCCGGGCCGAAGGCATGATCTACGAAGGCTCCGTAAAGGAGATAACCCAAAACCAGGGCTACGATGCTGATAAGAAAGGAAATCATTACTCAAAAAAACTGAAGTGAACCCTGCCGTAATGGCGTTCTTTCACAAAGTGAGGGTGAGTGGTAAAACTATGCTCGTTCCCGTGCTCCAGGATAAAGTAACAGCCGGGATGAAGCAGATCTCTGGAAAAGATTTGGTCCGGCAACGTCTCCAGGCCCTCCAGGGCATAGGGAGGGTCTGCAAAGATGAGGTCGAACTTCTCGTGGCAGATGGGTAGGAAATCGAAAACGTTGTCCCGCACCATGGTAACGTTTGTGAGCCCCAGGCGGTCTGCCTCCGTTTTGATGAAACTGGCGTTTTCCCGGGCCATTTCCACGCAATACACGCGGGAGGCGCCGCGAGAGGCAAACTCAAAGGCAATGGAGCCGGTACCTCCGAAGAGGTCCAGCACCTTTAAGTCTTCAAACTCGTATTCGTTGTCCAGGATGTTGAACAGGCCTTCCTTGGCAAAGTCCGTGGTGGGACGCGCCTTGTATCCTGCCGGTGGCAGAATCACTTTTCCCTTGAGCTTTCCGCCAATGATTCGCATGTTATTATAGTTGTACTACGCCCTTGAAATAGCGGTACAGGGACATGCGGGCCTCGGGAGTGAGCGGCGTGCGGAAGCAAACCGTGGACACTTCCGGATTCAGTTGCAATTGCTTAAGGCCCAGGAACAGGAAGTATTGGGCGGTGGTGAAATCCGGCGCCTGGAACACGTTGGCCAGGCGGAGGCTCTTACCCTGGGCTATGACCAGGTGAAGGTACCCGTCTGCCCAGGAGGCTACAATCTTATTGTATTCCGTAAGGGTTTCCAACTGCCGGAGAAGGTAATACATTTCCGGCAGAACACGCACCGGCTCTCCGGAAACGGGCAGCACCGTCTGGGCTACCACTTTGGAAAGGGATTCGCCGATGGAATTGCTGAACACCAGCACAGAAGCCTGGGAAGGGACGGGAACGGTTTCCACGAAATCTCCCTCTTCCAGGGTGCAGACTTCTTCCAGGGCGGCCCTGGCGCGGGAAGGCTCGAAGAACACCTCCGGTACCAGGCACAGCTTGGGCGTGAGCAGGGAAACGGCCACCTGCTGGTAGCGTCTCTGGAACTCAGGCGTGGTGAAGAGGGTTTCTGCTCCTCTCCACTCCGACAGGCGGATTCCTTCAGGGGTTTGCACCTTAAAAGAATATCCACTCAAGGAGACTTGAATGGATATCCCTGTGATTGATGTGCTGGAGTTTTCCATACAGGAAGATTACTCCCAGTTACCGGCGTTGTTGTTAGGAGCGGTTACGCTACCCACCTGCAGGCCTTCGTACTTGTTCTGGTCACGGCGCTCGGCGTCCAGGTTGATGCGGAGCTGATTGTCCAGACCTTTGCACAGAGCCTTGTAAGGCATACGGGCCTCGAACAGAGGAACGTTAACACCGGAAACCAACTTGATGGTGGATTCCATCTCAGTCTTCTGACCACCGGAGAACGGAATGTATGCAAGAGAGTCGATGCAGAAATCCGGACGGTTGTTGAAGAGGGTGTCCTTCACGGGAACCTGGCTGGTAACGGAGAACACAACGGGCGTGCCCTGCTTGTAGGCTTCCTGGAGCTTAGCCAGAATTTCATCGGGCTTGGCCTTCTTACCGGCGGCCTTCTTGATGGCCTCGGTGTTGGCAACGGCCACGGAGTCGTCCAAGGAGCCGATCTGCATCACAACGGCCATTTTTCCACTCTCGTAGAACATCTTGAGGGAGTCCATGGTGGGGCTGAAGCGACCATTCTCACTCTTGAAAGCTACCTGGAGGGTACGGATGTCTTTCAGACGCTGGATGCCCACCTGGGAACGAGCAGCAACCTCTTTGTTAAACTCGACCGGCTTCTGAACACTCTTGACCGTAAGCCAGACAAGAAGAACGATAAGGGCTCCCAGAGCGCACTCAACTGCGATTTTGACTGATTTGTTCATTATTCTAGTGTTTTATAATTTTCATAAGTTCCGACAAAGTTAAAAAAATGATTTCTCAAAAGCAATAATCTTTTGTAAATTTGCCATCGCAAACTGATCCTGTCCATGCACATTCTGGCGGAAGAGAAAATATCGGCCTTAAGAGCAATCCTGGAAGCCTCCTCCCGGGTGGCCGTGCTGGGCCATACCCATCCCGACGGAGACGCCCTGGGCTCTACCGCCGCCATGAGCCTCTTCCTGAAAGGAAACCTGGGCAAGGAAGTGAGTTGCATTTTCAGCGACACGCCTCCGGATAATTTGCAGTTTTTACTGGCCGATGGCGTCCCCTACTTCTTCCACGACGCCCAGCCGGAAAAGGCCGTCCAGGCCATCCAGGGGGCCGATGTCATCATCCTCCTGGACGGCAACGCCTTCAACCGCACAGAAGCCCTGCAGGGGCCGCTCAAAGCCTCGAAAGCCCGCAAGGTACTCATAGACCATCACCTGAATCCAGACACCCCCAGCTTTGACCTGGTGTTTTCTACGCCGGACATCTCATCGGCCTGTGAACTGCTTTACTGGATTCTGAAAAAAATGGAGCCTGTAACGCTCCCCGTGGGCACCGCGCTGCTGGCCGGAATGACCACGGACACCAACAACTTTGCCAACTCCGTATACCCTTCCACCTTCCAGATGGCTTCGGAACTCATAGCCGCAGGAGTGGACAGGGACGCCCTTTTAGAGAAACTGTACTGGAGCTACCGGGAGAACCGGGTGCGCCTGATGGGCTATATGCAAAGCGAGCAATTGCATATTCTGCCCGGTGGTGCCGCCTACATGATTCTCACCAAGGAGATTCAAGAAAAATATAACCTCCGCGAAGGAGAATCCGAAGGCCTGGTAAACGTACCGCTGGCCATTGGAGAAGTTCGCCTTAGCGTTCTGGTCAAAGAAGACGGAGGCCACTTCCGCGTGAGCGCACGCTCAAAAAAAGGCACATCGGCCCAGAACCTGGCGCAGCGCTATTTCCACGGCGGCGGCCACGAGAATGCCGCCGGAGGCAAGATTTTCCCCGAAGATTTTTCCCCGGCCGATGGCATCCAGGCCTATGTGGAAAAGGTTTTAAAAGAGTACCTGCGATGAAACGAAGCGCCCTCATCCTCCTGGCCCTCCTTCTGGCAGCCTGCACCAAGCAGTCGCTGCAAACCACCTATGACAAGCAGACCACTAACATAGAAAGCTTCATATCGGCCCAGATGAAGAGTGACCCCCATGCCACACTGGTTCACAACGAAGGCTCTTACCGCGTGAACCTGCACGACACGCTGGACGCCACCCTTCATCGCACCGATTCCCTCCAGTGGGGCGGCAAGGTAGCCTTGTATTACGGCTGCTTTGTGTTCTCCGGCACGGCCATCAGCACGGGAAACCTGGTTGCCACCAACATAAAAGACCTGGCGGCAACGGCCAAATGGCAGCTCACAGACCAGTCCATTTATAAGCTGGACACGCTCACCCTGGACAAAAACCTCCTGCCCGGCCTGGCCAATGGCCTGGTAGGCGTGCAGCCCCTGGACGAGGGCTATATCCTCTTTACCGGCAAATATGGCTACGGCGCCTCCGAGAAAGGCACGATTCCTGCAAGAAGTGCCCTGGCCTATTACTTTTGGATTGAAAATATAAGCAATGAAAACTAGATATTTCTTTTTAGCAGCTTTGAGCTTTGTGGCCTTGGGATGCGCCAAGGAAAATCTCCCCTCCACCGGAGAAACTGCCCGTCAGTATTTACAGCTTTGGATGGAAGAGTACCATCCCGGCATTAACCCCAATGATGACGGCCTGTACATCTTGAGCGATGAACCCGGCACCGGAGACCTTTGGGATGAAACCAAGGGATACTCCTATGTGGAGGTTACCGTCAAAAGCCTCAACGGGGTTATCTCTTCCACTTCGAGTGAAAAACTCTCCCAGCAGCTGGGCACCTATGCCAAGGGCAATTATTACGGCCCCCGTTTCGTGGCCACCGGAGAAGGCAGCAGCTATGCCGGTTTTGACGCCCTCATGAAAGGTATGCGCATAGGAGGCAGCCGCACGGGAGTAGTTCCCTCCTGGATGCTCACCACCAGCCGCTACAGCACCCAGAAAGAGTATCTGGATGCCGCCTCCAGCACGGCTTCCCTCATCTATTCCGTTGCTCTGAAAGGTCAGACGGATGATGTATCGTCCATCGAAAAAGACAGCCTGTCCCGCTATGTGCTCAAGAATTTCGGCCCCGTTCCCCCCGTTTCCTACATTTCGGGCGAGGAGGCAGACGGAACGTTCTTCTTTGTTTCGGACACCACCCAATTTGTCATTAGCGGAGCAACGCCCCGCGGAGCGAACGACGAGGCCACCCTCAACTACACCGGCAAGCTCCTGAACGGCCAGGTGTTCGACACCACCATCGAAAGAGTAGCCAAGGATGCCGGCATTTACAGCGCCTCCAAGTCCTACGCTCCGGTTTCCATCACCTTCGCTTCTGAATGGAAAAGTGTTGCCATGGGGTCCAGCACCTCTCTCATAGACGGGTTCAAGGGCGGAATATATCTGCTCAGGTATGAGGGCCAGAAAGCCGTCGTGCTCTTCACCTCCACCCACGGTTACACCAGCAGCGGCAGCGGCAGCACCATTCCGGCCTGGTCGCCCCTGATTTTTGAGCTGGAACTGGTCAGTGTCACTTCACTTGAGTAGCCTATGAGTTCAAGCGCGGTCCCTACAGAACTGGGCACCAAGCCCATCAGCGCCCTCATTAAGCAGTACGCCGTCCCTGGTATTATTGCCATGACGGCGTCTTCGCTCTATAATATGGTGGACAGTATCTACATTGGCCACATTCCCGATGTAGGTTCCCTTTCCATTGCAGGCCTGGCCATCACCTTCCCGCTCATGAACATCTCCACGGCCTTCGGCACGCTGGTAGGTGTGGGCGCCGCCACTATGATTTCCGTTCTGCTGGGCCAGAAGAACTACAAGGTGGCCTGTAAGGTCTTGTCCAACGAGGTAATACTGAACATTCTCACGGGCCTTATCTTCACCGTCATCACCCTCCTGTGGATGGAGCCCATCCTGCGCTTTTTCGGTGCATCGGATGCCACTCTCCCCTATGCCAGTGCCTATATGACCATCATCGCCCTGGGCAATATGGTCACGCACCTTTACTTCGGCCTCAACTCCGTGGTGCGCGCCTCCGGCAATCCCAAACTGGCCATGGGCCTGACCCTGTTCACGGTTATTTCCAACGCCATTCTGGACCCCATCTTCATCTTTGTCCTGGGACTGGGCGTAAAAGGCGCCGCCATTGCCACGGTGCTGTGCCAACTCATGTCGCTGGCCTACACGCTGCGCTATTTCCTGAACCAGGAGCGCTTCCTGCACCTGCCGCGCGAAATAAGTGCCTATAAGGTGGACTGGAAGATTGCCAAGGACTCCCTGGCCATCGGCATGGGCCCCTTCCTGATGAACCTGGCCAGCTGCATTGTAGTGCTGTTCATTAACCAGCAGCTGGTGAAGTGGGGCGGAGACCTGGCCATTGGCGCCTACGGCATTGTGAACCGCCTGGTGTTCCTGTTCGTCATGATTGTGATGGGCTTCAACCAGGGTATGCAACCCATTGCCGGCTATAATTTCGGCGCCCGCCAGTACGGCCGCGTCCGGGAAGTATATGTAAAAACGGCCCTCTGGGCCACTCTGGTCACTACGCTGGGCTTCATTGTGTCCGAATTCCTGGCACGCCCCGCCGTAGAAATATTTACCAACGACCCTATCCTCATAGAAAAAGCAGCCAACGGCCTCCGGAAGATGAATATCGTCTTCGGCATCGTGGGCTTCCAGATGGTTACCACCAACCTGTTCCAGTGCCTGGGCATGGTGCGTAAATCCATCTTCCTGTCCCTGTCCCGACAGCTGCTGTTCCTCCTTCCCTGCATCTACATCCTCCCGGCTCTGCTGGAGTCTGAAGACGGTGTATGGTACAGTTTCCCTATCTCCGACACCATAGCTGCCATCATCACGGCCATCATGGCTGTAGGGCTTCTGAGGAAGCTGGGCAAGCTTAAGGACGGAGAAGACCCTTCCGTGCTCGGAAGTCAAATCTAGAGAGCTCCTTCAGTATGCAAGAGAAAAAGAACACCATCATCAACGTGGGCCGAAGCTTTGGCAGCGGCGGCGGATTCGTGGCGAAAGCTATCGGCAAAAAACTGGGCATCCCGGTTTACGACAACGAACTCATTTCCAAAGTGGCCGAAGAAAGCGGCTACTCCAACACCGTCTTTGCCACGGGAGAGGAAAAGAGCCTCTTCTCCGTGTCCAGCTTCTTCGCTTCGGGTCGCCTGAGCTATCTGGACAACGGCTACATGAACGACAACATGCTCTTCAACATCCAGAGCGAGGTCATTAAAAACATCGCCGACAAGGGAGACGCTGTTATCATAGGCCGATGCGCCGATTACATCCTCAGGGACCGCTCCTGCCTGAACGTGTTTGTGGACGGCCCGGAAGAGTACCGCATCCGCCGACTCATGGAGAACGAGCACCTGTCGGAACGCGAGGCCGAAAAGCTCATGCGCCGCAAGGACCGCACCCGCGAAACCTACTACAACTACTACACTTTCGGTTCCTGGGGGCTTGCTTCCAACTACCATCTGTGCGTAGACAGTTCCCTGCTGGGCATTGAAGGAACGGCCGAATACATCATAGACTTTGGCCGCCGCGCCGGTCTGATTAAGTGAGGCATTCCCGTCTCATATCTACCATCCTGACCCTCGCCATCCTGGTGGGGGCCGGTTTTTGCCTGCGCCTCCGCGGCCAGGGAGAGCCGGCCGTGACCCATCTGGAGCCCGAACCCGAGCCGGTGATTCCGGTGGACTGGGTGGAGGACCTGAACGAAGCCATCACTAACGATCTTTCCCACCTCCCGGCCATGGACCAGGTGGTGGACAGTTTCATGAACTTCTGGTCGCTCAAGGGCGTCTCGCTGGCCATAGTGCGCAACGATTCCCTCCTCTATGCCAGGGGTTACGGCAGGGCCGATGCCGTCCTCCCCATGACGCCCGGCACCACCCTCCGGCTGGCCTCCGTCTCCAAGCTCCTCACCGCCATTGGCATCATGCGCCTGCAGGAAGAGGGAAAAGTGTTTTTGGAGACGCCGGTCTTCGGCCCTTTCGGCGTTCTGAACGAGTACGACCGCTATATCAAGGACGACAATTATTATCTGATGACGGTGCAGCACCTGCTGCGTCACCAGGGAGGCTTTACTTCCCGGGGCGGAGACGTGATGTTCTCCACCCAGAAGTTCATGCAGCGCCACGGTCTCAAGGAGCCGCCGTCCTCAGACTACCTGGTAAAAAAGGAAGTGGCCAAGCCGCTGTACTTTGAGCCCGGCACTTCACAGGAGTATTCCAACTTTGGCTATTTGCTGCTTTCCCTCATCATTGAGAAGGTGTCCGGCATGCCTTACGAGGAGTTCATGCAGAAGGAAGTTTTCGAACCGGCCGGCTGCCACGGTTTCCGCCTGGGCGGAGACTATCTGGCCGACCGCCTGCCCGGAGAAACCCGTTATTTCGTCCCCTCCGACGACAAGCCCGTGGTCTCCTTCGACGGCAAATATGCATCGGTTCAGCGCTGCTACGGCGGCAATTACATCTCCGGCCTGTACGGCGCCGGCGGCTGGATTGGTTCCACGGTGGAACTGGCCCGCCTGGTCTGCGCCATCGACGGCACCGGCCCCGTTCCGGACCTCCTGGACCCCTTCAGCATCCGACAGATGACGGTGTGGATGGACGATGAAACCTACGGCCTGGGCTGGCTGGACTGCCGCCCCGAAGGCGAATGGACGCGCACCGGCTCCTTCGCGGGCACATCGGCCCTCATTAAAAAATATGCCGATGGGGAGATTTGGGTGATTGTAACCAATACCTCCACCTGGCGCGGCTCCCGCTTCTCCCGCAATACCGGCGCCCTGTGCCAAAACCTCCGCAGCCGCTTCGACACCCAGCTTCCCGTGAGGGACCTGTTCCGGGAGAATTAATGCCTCTGGCGGCCATGGAGGCAGAAGACTAATTCACGCCAAAGCGATAGATGGTGCTGGAAGTGTATTCTTCTCCGGGCAGCAGCACTATGGACGGGAATTCCGGATGGTTTACGGCATCCGGCCAGCCTTGTGCCTCCAACACCAGGGAACTGCGGAAGCCTAGGGGCTTTCCGTTCTTACCATTCTCGGAACCATCGAAGAAATTACCGCTGTAAAGCTGCAGGCCCTTCTGGTCTGTAATGACGGCTACGGAGCGGCCGCTCATGGGGTCTTCCACCCGGCACACTTCTCTCATTCCTTCTCCATCCAGGCACCAGTTGTGGTCGTAACCATGTCCGTACTGCAGCTGCACATCCGGCTGGTTGATGCGCTCACCCAAGCTGTGGGGCGTACGGAAATCGAAGGGCGTGCCCTCCACCGGCGCAATTTCCCCAGTGGGAATGCTCAGGGAATCTACGGGAGTATAGGCCGATGCAGTAATGGTTACAATATAATCCTCCACAGAGCCTTCACCCTCTCCGCGCAGGCAGATGAAGGGATGATGGGAGATATTAAGGGGCGTCACTTTGGTAGAAGTGCCGCTGATATCCACCTTGAAATCTAACTTGTCTACAGAATATGTGAGGGTGATGGTGCGGTTGCCCGGGAAGCCGTCCTGCCCGTGCGGGCATTCCAGGCTAAGGGTAAGGGAAGTGGGCGTGCTGGATACCACCTCCCAGGGGCGCATGTCAAACCCCTTGGACCCGCCATGGAGGGTATTCACGCCGTGGTCGTTGGCGTCGGTGTGCCAGGCTTCCCCTTCCACCCGATAAGATGCATGGCCGATGCGGTTGGCAACCGGACCCACCGTGGCGCCGAAAAAGCGTTCTCCCGGGGGCGTCTGGTAGGCGGCCAGTTTGTTGTGGCCCACTACAACATCCGTCCACTTGCCATCTGTATCCTTGATAAAAAGAGTTACCACACGGGCTCCGAAAGGAGTAATCTGGGCTACCAGATTCTCGCTCCTGAGGGTATATAACTCTCCCTTGAACTTGCTCTCAGAAATGAGGGCGGGTTGCTTGCTTTGGCAGGCAAAGGCCAGAACCAGCAGCAGAATCAGATATCTTTTCATGGCTATTCCATTAATTTCTTGTACTTGAAACGTTTGGGCTCGGTGTCTCCCAGGCGCATCTTGCGGTTGGCCTCATACTCCTGGTAGTTACCCTCAAAGAACACCACCTTCCCCTCTCCTTCATAGGCCAGGATATGGGTGGCAATACGGTCCAGGAACCAGCGGTCGTGGCTTACCACCACGGCGCAGCCGGCAAAGCCGTCCAGACCTTCCTCCAGCGCGCGGATGGTATTCACGTCCACGTCATTGGTAGGTTCGTCCAGCAGGAGCACGTTGCCTTCGTCCTTGAGGGTGAGGGCCAGGTGCAGACGGTTACGCTCACCGCCGGAAAGAACGCCACAGAGTTTTTCCTGGTCTGCCCCCGAGAAATTGAAACGGGATACCCAGGCGCGGGCATTGACGTCTCTGCCGCCCATGCGCACCCACTCCGAATTGCCGGCAATGGTTTCATATACCGTTTTGTCCGGATCAATACTGCGGTGCTGCTGATCCACGTAGGCTATCTTTACCGTTTCTCCAATCTCTATGGTGCCGCTGTCCGGCTGCTCAATACCCATGATCAGGCGGAAGAGCGTGGTTTTACCGGCGCCGTTGGGGCCAATCACGCCCACAATACCTGCCGGCGGCAGCTCAAAGGTAAGATGCTCGAACAGCAACTTGTCTCCATAGGCCTTGGAAACGTCTTTGAACTGAATCACCTTATTGCCCAGGTGCGGTCCGTTGGGGATATAGATTTCCAGGTTGGCTTCCTTTTGTTTGGCATCGGCCGATGCAAGCTTCTCATAAGCGCCCAGACGGGCTTTCTGCTTGGCCTGGCGGGCCTTGGGCGCCATGCGCACCCATTCCAGTTCCCGCTCCAGGGTTTTGCGACGTTTGCTCTCGGCCTTTTCTTCCTGCGCCAGGCGCTTGGTCTTCTGCTCCAGCCAGCTGGAGTAATTGCCTTTCCAGGGAATGCCTTCTCCGCGGTCCAGTTCCAGAATCCAGCCGGCCACGTTGTCCAGGAAGTAACGGTCGTGCGTAACGGCAATGACCGTACCCTTGTACTGCTGCAGATGGGCTTCCAGCCACTGGATACTCTCGGTGTCCAGGTGGTTGGTGGGTTCGTCCAGCAGGAGCACGTCCGGTTCCTGCAGCAGCAGGCGGCACAGGGCCACGCGGCGGCGCTCACCACCGGAGAGTTCCTTGATCTTCTGCTCGCTGGGCGGGCACTGGAGGGCGTCCATGGCCCTTTCCAGCTTGGAGTCTATTTCCCAGCCGTTTACGTGATCTATCTTCTCGGTGAGTTCTCCCTGGCGCTCGATGAGACGGTTCATCTCATCATCGTCCATGGGCTCCATGAATTTGAGGGAAATGTCGTTGTATTCCTGCAGGATGTCCATTACCTCCTGCACGCCCTCCTGAACCACCTCCAGCACGGTTTTCTCCGGATCCATCTGCGGCTCCTGCTCCAGGTAGCCCACGGAATAGCCTGGCGCCCACACCACTTCTCCCCTGGAGGGTTTCTCCACTCCGGCGATAATCTTCAGGAGCGTGGACTTACCGGCGCCGTTCAGGCCCAGGATGCCAATCTTGGCCCCGTAGAAGAAGCCCAGGTATATGTCTTTGAGGATGACTTTATTATTGTGGGGGAGAATCTTGCTCACCCCGTTCATGGAGAAGATAATCTTTTCGTCGGCCATAGTCTTAGCGTTTGTCTCGCTAAGGTAATGATTTTTTTCCGAATAATGCGGCGCAAGTGCCGTTCCGGATGGCGCAGGTGAAGTCCCGTACACGAAAAGAGCAGTTTTTGTGCACGGGGTGGGTTTTTCCAAGTTTTTTGTGTAATTTCGCAAGCCATGGACAAACTCTTCCTCATAGACGGACACGCGCTGGTGTTCAAGATGTACTACGCCTTCCTGCGCAGGCCCATGATCAATTCCAAAGGGGCCGATATGTCCATCCTTTACGGTTTCACCAAGTACCTGCTGGAAATGATAGAGCGGGAAAAGCCCACGCACATTGCCGTGGCCTTTGACCCGCCGGGCGGCACCTTCCGCAACGAACTGTACCCGGAATACAAGGGCACGCGCCCCCCTACCCCGCAGCTGGTGATAGACGCCCTGGAGCCTCTCACGGAGCTGGTTCAGAGCATGAATATTCCCGTCCTCATGATCCCCGGCTTTGAGGCCGATGACGTACTGGGAAGCGCCGCCACACAGTTTGCTTCGGACAAGCTGGACGTGTACATGGTAACGCCCGACAAGGATTACGGCCAGCTGGTGGGCCCGCACGCCTTCCAGCTAAAGCCCGGCAAGAGTGGGGCCGAGGCAGAACTGGTGGATGAAAAAGCCCTCTGCGAGAAATGGGGCATCTGTTCCCCCAGGCAGGTGATTGACATGCTGGCCATCTGCGGAGACGCGGCAGACAACGTGCCCGGCGTGAAGGGCGTGGGAGAAGTGGGCGCCGCCAAGCTCATAGCCAAGTACGGCACCGTGGAAAACATCTATGAGCACCTGGAAGAACTGAGCCCCCGTCAGCAGGAACAGTTCCGCGAGGCCCAGCCTCACATGGCCCTGTCCAAGCTGCTGGTCACCATCAAAACAGACATGGACCTTCCGGTCACCCTGGAAGACATGCAATATACCGGAGAATTCCAGCCTCGGCTGCTCACCCTCTTTGATCAATACGAGTTTGCCTCTTTGAAGAGATATCTTTCCGGAAAGATAACAGAGATTCCCGGTCAAGCCGGGAATGACGCGAAGGACCCTGCCGTCATGGCCGGCTCCGACCGGCCATCTCAGCCGGAATTCACCTATCAAGAAGCATCTCCGGCAGAAGTGATAAAGGCTGCCCGCGAAAACGGAAAGGTGGGGATGGTGCTGGCCGGAAGCAAGCTGATTCTGGCGGCAGACGGAATGGTCTGTGAGATTCCCGGTCAAGCCGGGAATGACGTGAAGGGTCTCCTGGAAGACCCCTCCGTGGCCAAGTACGGCGTGGACCTGAAGAAGATGGCCAACCAGCTGGCGGCCGAAGGGATAAGCCTGGAAGGCAAGTGGTACGACATCGAGCTCATGCACTACGTGCTCAATCCCGAGCGCAGCCACGAACTCTCCGCCCTGGCGCAGACCTATCTGGGCGTGGCGCTGGAGGAGACATCGGCCCCCGTTGCCACCGGCTCCCTCTTTGACGAGCAGCCCGAGGAAGACAATTCCCCGCGCCTCAAGGAGGCTGCCGTGCTCATTCCTCTGGGAGACAAGCTCCGGGAAAACCTGCCGGATTTCTACGACACCATGGAGGAGCCGTTGGCCAAAGTGCTGGCACAGATGGAAAGGAACGGCGTGAAAGTGGACATGGCGCAGCTGAAGGTATTTGCCGACGGCCTGCGGCAGGAGCTTGCGCAGCGCGAAGCCCGCATAAGGGAAATGGCCGGCGAGCCCACCCTGAATATCTCCTCCCCCAAACAGGTGGGAGACCTCCTCTTTGACAAGCTTCAGTTGGACCCGAAGGCCAAAAAGAGCGGCGCCAAGGGGCAGTATACAACAGACGAGGCCACCCTGGTAGCCATTGCAGACCGTCACCCCATCGTGAATGAGATTCTGGAATACCGGGCGGTGAAAAAGCTCCTCTCTACCTACATAGAGCCCTTCCCTTCCTACATATCGCCCCGCGATGGAAGGGTGCACACCACCTTCAACCAGGCCCTCACAGCTACCGGGCGCCTGTCCAGTTCCAATCCCAACCTGCAGAACATTCCGGTGCGCACAGAGCGTGGCAAGGAAATTCGCAAGGCCTTTGTGCCGGGCATTCCGGACGGGCTCATAGTGAGTGCAGACTATTCCCAGATTGAACTGCGCATCATGGCGCACCTGAGCTGCGACACCCACCTCACCCAGGCTTTCCGGGATGGAGTGGACGTACACGCCGCCACCGCCGCCAAGATATTCAGGATTCCCGTGGAGGAAGTGTCCCGGGAGCAGCGCGGCATGGCCAAAACGGCCAACTTCGGCATCATGTACGGCATCTCTTCCTTTGGCCTGGCCCAGCGGCTGCACCTGCCCAGGGCTCAAGCCAAGGCCCTCATCGAAGACTATTTCACCGCCTTCCCCGCCATCCGCGGCTTCATAGACGACAGCATTGCCTTCGCCCGCGAGAACGGCTACGTGGAAACCCTCTTCGGCCGCCGCCGCTACCTGCCGGACATCAGCGCCCGCAACGCCACCGTGCGCGCCCTGGCAGAACGCAATGCCGTGAACGCCCCCATCCAGGGCACATCGGCCGATATTATTAAGCTGGCCATGATCCGCGTGGCCCAGAAGCTCAAGGAAAGCGGTTTGAAGAGCCGGATGGTACTGCAGATTCACGACGAACTGCTCTTCGAGGCCCCGGCCTCCGAGGTGCCCGCCCTGCAGGAACTGGTGAAAGACGCCATGGAGAATGTGATTAAGCTGTCGGTGCCCCTCACGGTGGAATGCAGCGCCGGAAACAATTGGCTAGAGGCCCATTAGTATATGGAGAACAAAGAAAAAGAACTAGTACAGAAAGCCATGCAGGGAGACCAGATGGCCTTCCGCATGCTGTACCAGATTCACGAAAAGGCGGTACGCGGCCGCGTAAGCGGATATTTCCACTGGAAGGCCGATGTAGACGACGTGGTGCTGGAAAGCTTCCAAAAAGCCTTCAGCGCCCTGCAGGGCTTTGACACAGAGCGCGAATTCCGGCCTTGGCTGCTCACCATAGCCACCCGTACGGCGCTTGACCATCTGGAAAGCATCCAGCGGGAAACGGAGAAGAAGGAAGGCATCCTGCACAAGGCCGGCGGAGAAGGGCCGGACGGACAGGCTCCCCTCACAGACTTCACCCCAGAAGAGGAAATTATCAACGACGAGGTACACGAGCGCCTGATGGGTTTCATTGACGAGCTCCCCTCCCTGTACAAAGACGTAATGATCAAATACATGATAGAGGAGTTGGAATACGAAGAAATAGCCAAGGAACTGGACCTGGAACTGAATACCGTTCGCACCCGTATCCGCCGCGGAAAGCAGCACCTGGCCCAAATGATGTTAAGGGGGGAAGT
>DFLI01000015.1 GCA_002373715.1 Bacteroidales bacterium UBA3623 | reverse complement strand
TGCAGGCGCAGGGCCTGGAAAAGCAGGCCTTCTCCAATGAGAAAGATGCCCGAGATTATGCGGCCGGCATGCCCTTGGACAGCACTCGCTGGCCGGTATTCTATGCCCCTAGCGACACCACGGGAGAGAAGGCTTATGAAGAGTTTTATGTAGAAGGGGAAAAGGTGAACCTGGAGCGTTTCGGCAGTTTGGGAGTCATTGAAGAAAGCCCCCGCAAGGCTCCCGAGCAGGTGTATGCCTTCCTGGACAGCCTGCAGGCTTTGCTTCACAACCCCGCCTTTACCAAGGAGCAGGTGGTGGCCGCCCTCAAGGAGTTCCTGCCCAATTTCCAGCATCAGGAGAAGGGCCGCAACCTGGATCAGAAAATGTAAAGCTATGAAGGATTACAAGGAAATAACCGATTTCGTTCACCAGCTGTATGGCACCCCTGACTTTGTGCCGCTTAGCGTTCCTCGCTTTGTGGGTAACGAGAAGAAGTACCTGGAAGACTGCATAGACAGCACCTTCGTTTCCAGCGTGGGCGCCTATGTAGACCGCTTTGAGAAGGATATTGCCCAGTATACCGGAGCCACCCGTGCGGTGGTTTGCGTAAACGGAACCAATGCCCTGCACATGGCCATGATGCTGGTTGGAGTAGAGAGGGGAGACGAGGTCCTCACCCAGTCCCTTACCTTCATTGCCACCTGTAATGCCATTGCCTATATCGGCGCCTATCCGGTGTTCATTGACGTAGACCTTCAGACGCTGGGACTTTCCCCTGATGCTATGAAAGCCTGGCTGGAGAAGAACGCTGAAGTGAAGGATGGGGCCTGCTACAACCGCCGCACCGGCCGCCGTGTGAAGGCCTGCGTGCCCATGCATACCTTTGGCCATCCCGTGCGCATAGAGGAAATATCGGCCCTTTGCGAGGAGTGGCACATTGAACTGGTGGAAGATGCCGCCGAGAGCATTGGAAGCCGCTACAAGGGCCGCCATACCGGTACTTTCGGCAAGGTGGGAGCCCTCAGCTTCAATGGCAACAAGACCATCACCACAGGAGGAGGCGGAATGATTCTATTCCAGGACGAGGAACTGGGTGCCCGCGCCAAGCATCTTACCACCCAGGCCAAGGTGCCGCATCGCTGGGAGTTCCGCCACGACGCTATCGGTTATAATTACCGCATGCCCAATATCAATGCGGCACTGGGTTGCGCCCAGCTGGAGAATCTGGACAAGATGATTCAGAGCAAACGGGAAGTGGCTACGGCCTATGAGCGTTTCTTCGCCGGCCGTTCAGGCATTACTTTCTTCCACGAGGCCAAGGACTGCTATTCCAATTACTGGCTCAATGCCGTGCTTCTGCCCTCTCGGGAGGAGCGGGATGCGTTCCTTACCTATACCAACGACCACGGCGTAATGACGCGCCCGGTGTGGGAGCTGATGACGGATCTCCCTATGTTCGAGAACTTTGAAAAAGACGGTCAGGAGCATTCCCGCTGGCTGGCCGACCGCATAGTAAACCTTCCCAGTAGCGCCCGCGTATGAAAAAGATAGCCTTTGTAACCGCCACCCGGGCCGAATACGGCCTGCTCCGCTGGTCCATTGATGCCGTTCAAAGGGACCCTGAGCTGGAGCTGCAGCTCATAGTTACGGGAGCCCACCTGGAACCCGCCTTCGGAGAAACCTGGAAACAGATAGAGGCCGACGGTTACCCCATCGCCGCCAAGGTGCCCATGCAACTGGACGTGCAGTCCAGGGAAGGCATCGTGCGCTCGATGAGCCGCTGCGCGGATGGCTTGGCCGCAGCCCTGGGACTCCTGCAGCCGGATTTGCTGGTAGTGCTGGGAGACCGTTACGAACTGCTTCCCATCTGCAGCACCGCTACGGTGATGGGCATTCCCATTGCCCATTTCTCGGGGGGAGACATTACCGAGGGAGCCATTGACAACGAAATTCGCAATGCCGTCACCATGCTGGCCACCCTGCATTTCCCGGGGGTGGAAGAATCGGCCCAGCGGATTGTAAGAATGCGGGGAAGTTTTGAGAATGTATGGACGGTGGGAGAACCTGGCCTGGAGCAGTGCAAGAGGTTGAAGCTTCTGGAGAGAGAGGCCCTCTCGGCCGATTTGGGCCTGGACCCAGCCAAACGCTGGGTGTCGCTTACCTACCATCCCGAAACGCGCGGAAGCATAGACAAGGACCTGGCTAATGTAAAGACCATCCTGGATTTCCTGGAAGCCCAACCGGACGTGGAATGCGTGGCCACCCGCGCCAACGCAGACTTTGGCGGAGCCCTTATCAACACCCTTCTGGAAAGCCGTGCCGGCAAGCGCTTGCACCTGTATTCTTCGCTGGGACAGCTTCGTTTCCTGAGCCTGCTCAAAGAGAGTTACTTCTGCGTGGGCAATTCGTCCAGCGGCATTGTGGAGGCCCCGTTCTTCGGAACGCCCTCGCTGGATGTGGGGAACCGTCAGAAAGGCCGGCACCTTTGCGCCAATGTCCTGCACCTGGACAGCGCAGAAGAGCTTCCGCAGGCATGGACGCAGATTTCCCTCAAACGGGTATGGGATACCTGGTACGGAGACGGCAATACCTCTGCCAAGGTGGTGGCCCATATCAAGGAATGGTTGAATAAATAATGATCGGCGGTGAATTTGAAATAGGCCGGATTCCTTCCGGCGGGGCGGTGCTTCCGGGTGCTTATGCATCGGGACGGGCGGCCCTGTATCAAATTCTCCGTTCCCTGGGGGCTCCGGCTACTTTATGGCTGCCTTCCTGGATTTGCTCCAGCGTGGTTGAGGCGGCTGTGAAGGCTGGCTGGAAGGTAGCGCACTATTCGCTTACAGAAACTATGGAGGCCTGCTTGGAAAGCGTTGAGGCCCGGAAGGGAGATGCTATTCTGGTGGTGAACTACTTTGGAATGGTGGATTGTGGGCCGCAGATTCGGGCGCTTCGGGAGGCTTTCCCCGGCATAACGCTTATCGAAGACGACGTACAGGCCTATTATGCCTTTGCCTCGGGCAGTGAGGCCCCTTATTCCTTCACCAGTCTGCGGAAATGCTTCGCCGTTCCGGACGGAGGTCTTGCCCGTTCATCGGCCCCCCTGCCGGAGGCCGGCTGTGAGAATACTTTCGCCGCCCTCAAAGTGGAAGGTGCTCAGCTGAAGGCCGGCCGAACGCCCCAGACCGACGACAAGGTTTATCTGGCTCTTCTGGAGGAAGGAGAGCAGCGCATAGACTTGGAATATGAAGCCGCCATGAGTGCTGCCGGTGCTGCACTGTGGCAGGCTGTAGACAAAGAGGATGTGGCCCGCCAGCGCCTGGCCAATGCCTCCCTCCTGCAGGAAGGACTTCGTGCCATGGGTGTAAAACCCCTTCTGGAGCCCTCCCAGGGCCAGGTTCCGCTGTTTCTGCCCATCCTTAGCGAGAAGCGGGACCAGTTGCGCCGGCATTTGTTTGCCCACGAGGTATACTGCCCCGTGCACTGGCCGGGAACGGACCTGGGGGGCCGCGAACTTTCCCTCATCTGCGACCAGCGCTATGGGGCGGAAGACATGGAACTGATTTTGACTTTGACCGACGATATACTATGAAAACGGGTATACTCACGCACTGGAACAACTACCTGGACGCCTTGGCGCCCAGGCAGAAGGACGTGTACTTCCTGGAGGAGTACCAGCGCCTGTATGCCGGAAACGGGCAGGAACCCCGTTGCGTCTATGCCCAGGACGAAAGGGGCATTATGCTGCTGCCTTACCTTCACCGAAGTTTTTCCTTTGACGGCCACACCTGGTACGAGCAAGAAACCGCCTACGGGTACGGCGGCCCCGTCTGCAGCACGGAAGACCTTGCCTTCCGGGCCGATTCAGCCGCCGCCATCTTCCGGACTATGCAGCAGGAAGGATACCTGGTGGGCTTTGTTCGCTTCCATCCGCTGCTGGATAACTACCGGGGACTGGAAGGCGTAGGCCGTATCATAGAAGGCCAGCAGGTAATTGTGATGAACCTGCAGGGAACGGAAGAAGAGATTTGGATGCGGGAAATCCACCGCAAAAACCGCAGCGCCATCAAGCGCTCGGAACGGGACGGTCTGCGCTTCGAGGCCGATTACGACTTTACCCATCTTCCGGACTTCCTCCGCCTGTATAATTCCACCATGGATAAACTGGGGGCCGAAAAGTTCTACTATTTCCCGGATTCCTATTACCAGAGCATCCGCACCGACTTTCCGGGCTCTTTCCTGGGCCTTGTGTGGGCCGGTGAGGAGGTGGCGGCATCTGCCATCTTCTTCCGCAGCGCTCCCTTCGGCCACTATCACCTGGCGGGCAGTAATCCGGCTTTTCTGGCTTCCTCGCCCAACAACCTGCTCATCTGGAAGGCGGCCCTGGAACTTAAGTCCAAGGGCGTAGAGCTCTTCCATTTGGGTGGAGGCACCACCACCGACCCGGAAGATTCCCTCTTCCTGTTCAAGCACCGCTTCTCCCAGGAGGTGCGCACCCACCGCATAGGAAAGTTTGTGTATGCTCCCGAGGCCTACCAGCCCATTTGCGAGGAGTGGGAAAGGCAGAATCCCGATAAAATCCAAAAGTATGGCAAGTATGTTCTCAAGTACAAATACTAAGGTTTTCATCATTGCCGAAGCCGGCGTGAACCACAATGGAAGCCTTTCCCGTGCCCTGGAGCTGTGTGATGCAGCCAAGGAGGCTGGGGCCGATGCCGTCAAGTTCCAGACCTGGAAGACAGAGAAGATAGTGACGGAGCGCGCCCGCATGGCGGCCTACCAGAAGGAGAACCTGGGGGCCGATGATTCCCAGTTTGCCATGCTCAAGGCCCTGGAACTTTCGTACGAAGACTTCCGTGCCATCCAGGAGCATTGCCGGGCCATCGGCATAGAATTCCTTTCTACGCCCGATGAAGAGGAGAGTCTGCGTTTTCTGGTAAGCCTGGGCCTGCCGCTGGTGAAGGTGGGCTCCGGAGAAGTGACCAATATCCCTTATTTGCGCCAGATTGGCGAGTGCCGGCTGCCGGTTATTCTCTCTACCGGCATGTCCACGCTGGAGCAGGTAAAGGTGGCTTATCAGACCCTTCTGGATGCAGGGGCTCCCGAGGTGGCGCTCCTTCACTGTACCACCAATTATCCCTGCCCCATGGAGGAAGTAAACCTGCGCGCCATGCTCACTCTGAAGGAAGCCTTTGGCTGCCCGGTGGGCTACTCGGACCATACCATGGGGATAGAAGTTCCTGTGGCTGCCGTGGCCCTGGGCGCCCAGATTATAGAGAAGCATTTTACCCTGTCCCGGGAACTGCCCGGGCCGGATCACAAAGCCTCGCTGGAACCTTCCGAACTGAAGGCCATGGTGCAGGCTATCCGGAATATTGGGACGGCGCTGGGAGACGGCGTAAAACGGCCCAATGCCAGCGAGAAGGCCAATGCCCAGGTGGTTCAGAAGTCCATCCTGGCGGCCTGCCCCATCCGCAAAGGAGAGGTGCTGACGGCCGATAAGCTCACGGTAAAGCGCGCCGGAGGCGGCCTCAGTCCTGTTTGCTGGGACAGCGTGGTGGGCACCGTGGCCCAATATGATTTTGACACAGACGAAGCCATTCGCTTATGAAGACACTGGTAGTGATAGGAGCCCGGGGTGGCTCCAAGGGCATCCCCGGCAAGAACATCAAGCCGCTGTGCGGAAAACCGCTCATCGCTTATACCCTGGAGGTGGCTCGCCAGTTTGCGCCGGACCAGGATATCTGCGTCTCTACGGACGACGAGAAGATTGCCGCAGTGGTGCGCTCCCTGGGCCTGGAGCTGCCTTTCATGCGCCCCGCAGAGCTGGCCACCGACCAGGCCGGCAGCAGCGAGGTGGTGCTCCACGCCTATGAGTATTACGAGTCCATCGGCCAGAAATATGACGCTATTCTTCTGCTGCAGCCTACTTCCCCTTTCCGCAAGGTGGAATTCCTGCGGGATGCCGTAGCGCTGTACGATGACAGCATAGATATGGTTACTTCCGTGTGCCCGGCTGCCTGCAATCCGTATTACGACGGTTTTGAGGAAGACGGAGAAGGCCTGCTGACCATCAGCAAGGGCGACGGCCGCATCCAGCGGCGTCAGGACGCTCCGGCGGTGTGGCAGCAGAACGGCTCCATTTATGTGATTAATCCGCGTTCCCTGAAAGAGAAGGGAATGGCCGGTTTTACCCGTATCCGGGGCTACCGGATGCCGGTGCAGTATTCTTTGGACCTGGACACCCTCTTTGACTGGAAGGTGGCCGAAATGATGATTTCTGAAAAGTTGATATGAATACGGAACTCTACCTTGTTTCGCAGGAAAAGAGCCTGCTGGAGGCGCTCAGACAAATTAACGACCTCCCCGGAGAACCGCTGGTTCTGTTTGCCGTAGACAAAGAGGGTCGCATGACGGGCACCCTTACCGACGGAGACATCCGCCGGGGGATGCTCTCCGGCATCTCCATGGAGAATCCCGTATCGGCCATGATGCACAGAGATTTCAAGTTCCTCAGGCAGAGTCATCTGGATGTGGCCGATATCAAGCGCTACCGGGAAAACCGCATCCTCTTTATTCCCGTGCTGGACGATGAAGGACGCATTGTAGATGCCGTGAACCTGGTGAAGGGGCGCTCGCTCCTGCCCATGGATGCGGTTCTGATGGCCGGAGGGAAGGGAGAACGCCTGCGCCCGCTTACGGACAATACCCCCAAGCCTCTGTTGCCGGTGGGGGACAAGTGCATCATAGACCACAATGTAGATCGCCTCATCTCTTACGGGGTTCGGGACATCCGCGTTTCAGTGCATTACCTGGCTTCTCAGCTGGAGGAGCACTTTGCCCAGCCGCGGGACGGCGTGAAGGTGCAGTGCCTGCGGGAGGAAGAGTACCTGGGTACCATCGGCGCAGTGCGGCAGATGCCCGCCTTCCCCGACGATACGGTGCTGGTAATGAATTCCGATCTCTTTACCAATATAGATTTTGAGGATTTCTACCTTCATTTCAAGGAGAACGACGCAGATCTTTCCGTGGCCGCCGTCCCTTACAACGTGTCCATCCCGCTGGGTATTCTGGACCTGGAGGGCCGAGACGTAAAGGGCGTGGTGGAGAAGCCGGTGTACAATTACTACGCTTGCGCAGGAATGTACCTGATGAAGCGCTCGGTAATAGAAGAGATTCCCGCCAATGCCTTCTTCCACGCTACAGACCTGGTACAGAAGCTGGCCGACAAGGGCAGGAAGGTTATCCGCTATCCCATGAATGGAACGTGGATTGACATTGGTACCTTAAGGGAATATCAGAAAGCCTGTGACTTGGTGAAACACCTTTAGTCGAAGAGGATGTGCATAATCCGCTGGGTGGCTCCGGCGGAGTCCTGACAATAGGCTTTGGCAATTTGGCCGGCACGCTCCAGCAGGGAGGCGTCGCCGGTCATTTTTTGGTAAAAGGCCTCCAACTCTTTCTGGTTGTGGATAGGGAAACCGGCGCCCAGGGCCTCCAGGTCTTTGCAGTGGAGCTCCCGCTGGTATTTGGGGCCGAAGGAGACAGGCAGGCCATAGGCGGCGGGCTCTACCACACTGTGGGGCATGGAGTCCCGGAAGGCGCCACCCACGTGGCAGGCGAAGCCGTAGCGGTACAGGCGGGAGAGCATGCCGACGGTGTTCACTACCAGTATTTGGGCGTTCCGGAGGGTGTCATCGGCCTCTTTCCCTTCATAGTCTGTGTATCTGACGGCACCGTGGGCGGCCTTTTGCAGGATGTCGTTCACTTCGGCCTCTCCCAGTTCGTGGGGGATGATGAGGAACTTGCCTTCCGGGTGGGCGTTGGCCACTTCTACCGTCATATTGTCTTCTACGTCGTACGTGCTGCCGGATACGAAAACTTTCTTGCCTTCGCACCAGGCTTCCACTACCGGATTGCTCCAGGGCTGGGAGGCTACGGCCACCACTCGGTCTACGCGGGCATCTCCCACCACCTGAACCTCCGGTACGCCTATACCCTTCAGCAGTTCCAGATTGCTCTGGTTGTGCACCATCACGCAATTGTAGCAATCCCTCAAGATTTGCCGGTACATAAAGCCGTACCACTTCAGATAAGGGGAATCGGGCTCTATGCGAACAGACATGATATAGGTGTCAATGTGCCGGCGGCGAAGGGCGTTCAGGAGGAAGGGCCAGTGTTCTCCAATGTTGAAGATGGCCTTGACGGGGCGCACGGCGTCCAGGAAGCGGCGCACGTTCCAGGGAGAGTCCAGCGGAAGGTAGAACACCCAGTCCACCTTGTCGTAATGTTTCATGGGCTCGTACACCGAGGGAGAGAATACGGTCATCAGGATCTTTCGGTCCGGGAAACGGGCACGGGTGGCCTCAATCACGGGCCGGGCCTCTTCGAATTCTCCGAAAGAGGCAACATGGAACCAGATAATGTCTTTGTAGGGGCCGCAGGCGGCTTCTATTTTGGGAAGCAGCCCTTTCCGTCCCTGGAAGAAGAGTTTGAGTTTTTCCGTATTCATCGCCGCGAAGTTAGCACTTTATTTTGTAAATTTGCTCATTGTGCTTGCCAGTTACGTCTTTTACGGCTGGTGGGGCTGTCGAATGGGGACTTTTACGATGCGTTCCACCTTCGGAAAGAACGCGTTGACGAATTGCTTATGGAAAGCTTGTAATTATTCGTATCTTTGCACTGATGAACGTAATTGAAACAGCCATTCCCGGTGTTTTTATCCTCGAGCCTAAGGTATTCGGGGATAACAGGGGGTATTTCTTCGAGAGTTGGAGCCAGCGGGACCTGGATGCCGCGCTGGGCCGCTCCGTGCGCTTCGTGCAGGATAACGAGAGCAAGAGCCGCTATGGCGTGCTCCGGGGCCTGCATTTCCAGAAAGGTTTCTGCAGCCAGAGCAAATTGGTGCGGGTGGTGAGCGGCCGTGTGCTGGACGTGGCGGTGGATATCCGCCGTGGCTCTCCCTGGTTCGGGCAGCATGTTTCCTGCGAACTCACGGGAGAAAACCACCGGCAATTCTTTGTGCCCAAGGGCTTTGCGCACGGTTTTGCGGTGCTTAGCGAGGAAGCCGTCTTCCAGTACAAGTGCGACTATCCTTATGCCCCCGAGTCGGAGGGCGCCATCGCCTGGAACGACGCCTCCCTGGGCATTGACTGGGGCCTCCCGGAGGCCGATATCATCCTCTCCGAGAAGGACCGGCATCATCTGCCGCTGGCCCAGGTTGAGGACCTGTTTGATTACAATATAGACTATTACGCCCAATGAAGATTCTGGTAACGGGTGCGAACGGCCAGCTGGGCCGCAGCCTTCGGGAGATTGCCGGTCATGCCGGCAATGACGGGAGCGTCATGCCCGGCACCGACCGGGCATCTTGGCTTTTTACAGACGTAGAAGAGCTGGATATTACCAACCTGGAGGCTGTGCGGGCCATGGTGGCTTCGGAGAAAGTGGAGGCCATTGTAAACTGTGCGGCATACACCAATGTGGAGGCGGCAGAAGACAATGA
>DFLI01000107.1:13748-21809 GCA_002373715.1 Bacteroidales bacterium UBA3623 | reverse complement strand
CGGGAATCTCGTAGCGGCGAGCCCCACCGTCGTAGATGATGCACTTCTCCAGGAGCGAGTAGGGATGGTCCATCACATAGCGGCGGAATTCCGGCGAAACGGCACCGTCCTTCCAGCCAAAGTCTATGTTGGGAACGTTGATGCCCGTGGCGCCCTGGTTCTCATACACGGTGAAAACTCCTTCATAAAAGAAGCATTCAAAGCCCTCAAAGGCAGGGAATATTCCTCGGATTTCACGGGCCTTCTGCTCCATGAGCTCGATGGCGCGCGTGCCGCCTATGGTGAAGAAAATGATTTTGCGAATACTGCCTTCGCGGCGGCGGAAACGGTCTACAATCTGATCCAGGCACAGACGCAGGGTGTCTCCCGTGGCAATGATATCTCCTATTACCAGGGTGCGGTTCTGCGTCACGCGCAGCTTCTCATACTTGATTTCCAGGCCGGTGATAATATGGTCTTCTATGATACGCTCGCAGGATACGAAATGGATATCGCTCACCCGGATGCCGTTTCGGAAACAGGCCTCTTCGATGGGATAATTCAGGCCGCCACGCAGGATGGTAAGGATGTCCACTTCTCCTCCTTGGGGGAACAGATGATGGAGCGCGGCCACGGTGGGAGGAAGCATGGAGAGATAGGAATCGAAGCCTATCACTTCCGGAAAAGCCATCAGCCGGCGGGTTCCTGCGTTACTAAGAATGAAATAGCGGTTTGAAAACTGCTGGGAGCGCAGTTCGTATACATTTGTATCTTGCAGCTGGCCGACATTGTGCAGGCTTGCGTCTTGCAGACAGACAGACATAAAAATCCCGATTAGAACCTAACCGGGATACAAAATTAGAGCAAAAATGCAGAATATGCAAATATTTATAGCGTCTGCCCTCCAATAAACTCCCTCATGATGGAGGTGGGTGGAATGGCCTCTATTTCGGCGGGCTGCAGGGCCACAATGTACTCCAGGAACTTAAGCAGCCTTACCGCCTCGGCATAGGCCGGAGAGGTGGGCAGGATGCGGCGCAGCAGCGGTTCTGCATAGTAACGGAGCATGGGAAGCTCATACAGCAGGGCCGTGTTGAACTGGGAATCGGCATTTTCCTGGAAGGGGAAGATATACTTGCCCTCTCCCCTTCTCACCGACGGCCAGCGCAGGATGGTTTCCTCCGGGGAAATGCCCCTTACGCGGTTATCTCGCACCATGCGGCGCAGCAGGCGGTTGTCGGTGGTGGAAATGCAGCAGTTTTCGTCCAGTTTGAGGGAAGTAAGGGCCGATGCATAGATGCGGTAAATGCGGCTCTGGTCCACCGAGGGAACCATATCCGGGTCCAGGGCGTGGATGCCCTCCATCACCAGGATGTCGTTCTCCTCAAGGTGCATTTTCTTACCCTCGAAGAAGGGCTTTCCCTGTTTGAAGTCGTAGCGGGGCAATTCTACTTCTCCGCCAGCCAATAGGGTGTTCAGATGCTGGCCCAGAAGGTCCAGATCCATGGCTCCCAGGGCCTCGAAGTCGTAATTACCGTCTTCATCCAGGGGCGTTTTATCCCTCTCTACGAAGTAATTGTCCAGTTCTATTACCTTGGGATTCAAGCCCAGCACTTTGAGCTGCTGAGCCACCCTCAGGGACGAGGATGTCTTTCCGCTGGAGGAAGGGCCTGCCAAGAAGACTATCTTCACGCGTTCCCTTTCGGCATAAACCTTATCGGCCAAATTGGCATATGCCCTTTCCTGATGGGCCTCGCAAAGGTTGATAAGCTCTACCGCCCTTCCCTCCATGAGGCGCTGGTTCAGGGCGCCCACGCTTACAATACCGGTGGTTTTGCACCAATGGCCGTAATCCTTAAGGGTAACGGTGAGTTTCTTCTGCTTCAGACGGGGAATGAGCCGGGTGGCGTCCTCCACCATGGGATACTGCAGGCAGAAGCCGTGGTGGAAGGGCATCAGATCGAACACCTTCAGATAGCCCGTGGAGGGCACCAGCGGACCGTAGAAGTTGTCCGTTACGTCGTCCAGGCAATACACCGTCCAGAAGTAGCGGCCCAGGGAGCGCACCACTCCGGCCTTCAGCGCCTGATCCTGTTCCTCAAAGAGCGCAATGGCGTCCGAAGCCAGAACCTTATGATGGGTAAAAGGGATGTCCTGCGCAACAAGGCGGCGCATCTCCTCCCTCAGTTGGAGGATGTTCTCATCGGCAATATGCTCCCCGCGGAACTTGCAGTACAGGCCGCTGGGAAGGGAATGATTAATCTTGAATCGCTTGTCCGGGAACAGGTGCCGGGCTGCCGCCTGAGCCAAAAAGCTAAGCGAGCGGAGGTAGGTGCGGCGTCCTTCAGGATGGTTGTAACCAATAAACTCTACCTGATGCTCGAAGAACACCTGAAAGTCCAGCGCCTTCAGTTTATGGTCTACCAGGGCGGCCAGCACGGGGTACTCCACTCCGGTCTTGGAATCCTTGACCGCCGCGGGCGCAAAACTACTCAACGCGGCACCCATGGGAACCGTCTGTTCCCTGCCGTCGTTTACAATGTGTACTTGGATGTCTGCCATTATTTCTCTCTTAGGCTCAGGGCGAATCCGCCGGCACGGGCCATTTTAACCTTCACTACATCGGCCGATGTTACCTCGCTGCGGGTAATGGTGTAAGACTGAGGATTGGTCTCGAAATCTGCCGTAGGCCCATCTGCGTAGAGGATGGACTCATACACAACGCCAGGCCTCAGGAAGTCCAGCTTTACGGATACCTCGCGGGCATTCTCGTCCGTGATACCGCCTACATACCATACGTCGTGCGGCCGGGCCTTCTCCAGATCCTTCACCGTAGCGTTCTCCGGAAGGGCATACACATACTTGGCCGCATTGGTAACCATGTCTTTTTTGGCGTCAGGCAGGGTGGCGGTACTGCGGGCCGATGCATTGAGCGTGGAGAGCTTCGGGTGACGGGCCGTCACAATATAGGCGCCCGGCTCTGCCTCCAGGTAAAGGCTCTTGTCCCAGTCTACGGCCACGTCCTTGATGAACTGGAAGGCGTCCATGAAGCGGGCGTAGTTCTCCGGGAGGTCGGCGGCCATCTGCAGCGGGCTGTAGAAGGTTACGTACAGGCCCAACTGGTTGCAGATGGTATGGTGCATGTGCTGCTTGTCGTTGGGGTTGTTCTTGGACATGTCTGTCTCAAAGATACCCGGCGTGTAGTCCATGGGACCGCCCTGCAGACGGGTGAAGGGGAAGATGGTAGTGTGACCGGGCTGGATGGTACCACGGAATTCCGTACCCATGGCACTCTCGTTGCCAATCATATTGGGCCAGGTGCGGCACAGGCCGGTGGGGCGCACCGCCTCATGGGCGTTCACCATAATATGATGCTTGGCCGCCTCCGTAATGGCGTAATGGTAATGGTTAATGGTGGGCTGGCTGTAGTGATAATCTCCGTAAGGGATGATGGCGCCCACATAACCGCTCTTTACGGCATTGTAGCCATACTGGTTCATGAGGTCGTAGGCCTGTTCCATCCAACGCTCGTAATTGAGGGTGGAGGAAGACGTCTCGTGGTGCATGATAAGGCGGATGCCCTTTTCGTGCGCATACTTGTTCAGGGCCGGGAGGTCGAAGTCCGGATAAGGGGTGATGAAGTCGAAAACAAAGTCTTTCTGGTGACCGTACCAGTCTTCCCAGCCTTCGTTCCATCCCTCGATGAGAATGCCGTCAAAGCCGTTTTCGGCTGCGAAATCAATGTAACGGCGCACATTCTCATTATTGGCGCCATGGCGGCCGTGCGGCTTGGAATGGGCATAATCCGTTACGCCCAGCTGCACGGAAGGATAGTCGTGGGTATAGCTCCACTCACTCTTACCGGTAATCATTTCCCACCATACGCCCATGTACTTCACAGGATGAATCCAGGAAACATCCTCCAGCACGCAAGGGTCGTTCAGGTTGAGCACCAGACGGGAAGCCAGCACATCCGTGGCGCTGGGGCAAACCATGATGCTGCGCCAAGGCGTTTTGCAGGGGGCCTGCATGCGGCCTTTCACGCCCTCGGCATCCGGGGTAAGATGGGTGGTGAACACAAAGTTTTTGTCGTCCAGATCCAGGTTGGTGGTGGGATAGTTGAGCACCGCCGCCTCGTGGATATTGATGTACAGGCCTTCGGCCGTCTTCATCTGAAGAGCCGTCTGCACACCGGTGGGCGAAAAGCCCTTCTGAGGGGCACCGCCACGGGGACGAGGGATATCGGAAAGATGGCGAATCTGGGACAGTTTGGACTCCGTGGGATTGAATTCCTGGGTGGAATAGTCTCCGGGAATCCACCAGGCGGTGTGATCTCCCGTCATGGCAAACTCCGTCTTCTCTTCCTTAATCTTGAAATAGGTGAGTTTGTTCTCCAGCGGGAACTCGTAACGGAAACCGATACCGTCGTCATACACGCGGAAGCGGATGCTCATAACGGCACCCTTGCCATAAGGGTTGCCCAGGTCTCCGGTATACTCAGGGTCTGTCGGGCTCACGCCTACTTGGGCCTTGCGAGCGGCCTCCGGCTGCTGCTCGAAGGTAACCAGTACCTCGTTGTAATGGTTGCGAATGGAGGCTTCTTCTCCCCACACGGGTTCCCAGGTTTCGTCCTGGCTGTCCAGTTTCACACCGGTTACGGTGAAACCGTCCAGCAGATTTTCTCCGTCCAGCAGTTCAAAACCCAGGCGGGAAGGCTTAACAACCACCTGCTCTCCGCGGTTCAGGGCGTACACAGGTTCCCCTTGCGGGGTAATGCCCACAGTGAGCTCCAGCACGGCGCCGGGACTCTGGACCTTCTGCACCTCTACGAATTTAACATTCGTCTTGCTTCCGCCGCAGGCGGTGAGAGCGGCTGCCAGAAGCAGCATAGGAAAGTATTTCATCTTTTATTTGGTTAAGACAATGAATTCACCGGGAGCCAGCGTAATATCGGTAGGGCTGCTTATCACGGTTCCGTTAAACACATCCTTGTACTCTCCCTTCAGGTTAAGAGTCATGGTGACGGGAGCCGATTGGAGATTCAGGAACGGCTGGGCCACAGCCTCTCCGGCGGGACGGTTGTCGTTGCCCTCAGCGGCTTCAGCAACAGTTTCCTGGGCCACGGGAGTGCCAAAGCTGGCGATGACAACCACCATGTTGCCTTTCACCTCGCGATGGAAGGCCACCCAGCCTTCGGGGGCTTCCCACCACACGATGGGACCACCCTTTTCACCGGCGGCCAGGGCCGGATTGTTATGCTTAAGGTCTATCAGGGTTTTCCAGAAAGTGGTGTACTCGTTGGCGCTCCAGTCTGTAATGGGGTCTTTCTCAAAGAAGGCCAGCCGGCGGCTCAGGCCAATTTCCTGACCGGTATAGATGAGCGGCTGGGACTGAGGCAGAGTGAAGCAGAGCACGGCGCAGGCATTGGCGGCAGCGCCCTCGCGCTCAAACTCGGTACCTGCCCAGGAGTTTTCGTCGTGGTTGGAGGTAAAGGTGAGACGGAAGGCTTCCTTCGGGAAGCGGGCGGCGTCGCGGGCCACATAGTCCTTCAGATCGTTCACCGTCTTGCTTCCCTGGGCCATGCTGTTCAGCAGGTGATGTAGTTCCCAGGCATAGTTGGCATCGAAGGTTTGACGGGAATCGGCCAGATTATCCCTTTCTGCCTCTGCCAGAAAATAGGCCTCCGGATAATCCTTGTTCATCTTGGGCATAATGGCGTACCAGAATTCTGCGGGCACCTCACCGGCGGCGTCGCAGCGGAAGCCGTCCACGCCCTTTTCCAACCAGAAACGCATGGCGTCGTCCTGGGCCCACCACACTTCCTGGTTCTCATAATTCAGGCTGCGGGTGTCTGTCCAGTCATACTCCCATATGGCGTTGCCCTCTGCATCCCTTTCATAGAAATCGGCCGGCTTTTCCGTCATCCATACATGGTCCGGGGCAGTTTGGTTGGCCACCCAGTCCAGGATAACCTTGAAGCCCAAATCATGAGCCACGGAGAGCAGGTGCTCAAAATCTTCCATGGTGCCAAACTCCGGATTTACTTTCTTATAATCCGAAATGGCGTAGTAGGAGCCCAGGGTTCCCTTGCGCTCCACTTCTCCAATCTGGTACATGGGCATGAGCCAGAGCACATCCACACCCAGCTCCTTCAGGCGGGGCAGCTGGGCCTCAACGCCCTTGAAGGTTCCCTCGGGAGAGAACTGGCGCACGTTCACTTCGTATACTACGGAATTGTATGTCCACTCCGGATGATAAGGCTGGGAGCAGGAGGCCAGGGTGGCCAGGGCTATAAAAGCAAACAGAATTCTTTTCATATGCTTGGTCATTAGTTCGTTAAGCATACAATATTACAAAAAATCCCACGTTATTCCAACGCGGGAGGCCATTTTCCGGACCAGCAGCCTACTGGCGCTGACGAACGGCTTCAAAAAGGAGGATGGCGGCGCTCACGGAAACGTTCAGGCTGTCCAGCCGTCCCAGCATGGGAATACGGATATGGGCCGATGCAGCCTGCCGCCAAGGATTGGTGAGGCCGGTGGCCTCGGTGCCCATCACAATGGCCGTTCCCTTGCGCATATTCACGTCGTAATACGGGGAAGAATCCTGCAGCTGAGCGGTAAGGATTTGGATGTTTTTGGCCTTCAGGAAGGCGATGGCATCCTCCGAGGAAACCGCCACGGTGGGAACGGTAAAGACGGCGCCGATGGAAGCCCGGATAAGATTGGGGTTGTAAAGGTCTGTAAGAGGGTCGCAGATGAGCACGGCATCGGCCCCGGCGGCATCGGCACTGCGCAGCACTGCTCCCAGGTTCCCAGGCTTCTCCACGCTCTCGAGTACCACAATGAGCGGATTCTCCGGAAGCTTCAAATCCTCCAGCTTCAGGCTCTTATTCGCCATCTCCGCTATAATCCCCTCCGTACTTTCCCTATACGCCACTTTGCGGTATATCTGCTCTGGAATTTCTATGACCAAAGGTTTTGCTGCGGAGGGTATTGTATCGAAAATCGCCTCCGCTTCGCTCCGGCCCCTCCCACTGGCTACGCCAGCGGGCCCCTCCCATTCCGGGAGAGACAAATTATCCCCCCTTTCATCCCCCAAGGGGGAAACTTGCCCTATCGGGGCCGGCCGAGGGTGGCCAGAGATTTTCGACACAACACCCTCCTCCGCAATTTCGGGGCAGTAGAAAAGGGTGCGGATCTCGAAGCCTCCTTCCAGACAGTGCTCCAGTTCACGCTGGCCTTCCACCACAAAAAGACCCTGCTCCCGCCGCGCTTTGGATTTCTCCTGCAGCAGAAGCAGATTCTTAATTTTCGGGTTTTGGGCCGATGTGATGGTTTCGGTTTTCATAAAAACGAGATGCCCAGTCGGGGCCGGGCATGACGGTTAAAACTTTTCGGGTCTCATCATAGGGAAGAACAATACATCTTGGATGGACTCCTGGCCCGTCATGAACATGGTGAGACGGTCGATGCCAATGCCAATACCGGAGGTCGGAGGCATACCATATTCCAAGGCGCGGACGAAGTCGTAGTCCACGTACATAGCCTCGTCGTCTCCCTTGCTCTTGAGGGCGGCCTGCTCCTCGAAGCGCTCCAGCTGATCCACGGGGTCGTTCAGCTCGGAATAGGCGTTGGCCAGTTCCTTGCCGTTTACGAAGAGTTCGAAACGCTCGGTAAGGGTGTCGTCGTAGCGGCAGCGCTTGGTGAGCGGGCTCATTTCCACGGGATAGTCAATCAGGAAGGTGGGCTGCACCAGGTTCTTCTCTACATATTCTCCCACAATGGCGTCGATGAGTTTTCCTACGCCCATTTCCGGAGATACCTCAACATTCAGTTTCTTGCAAGTTTCGCGAAGCTGGGCCTCGTCCATACCCTTCACATCTACTCCGGCGTACTCCTTGATGGCATCCAGGATGCGCAGACGGCGGAAAGGTCCCTCGAAGGAAATCTCGTTGCCGCCGATGGTCTTCTTGACGCCGCCGGTGGCCTCGGCCACACGCTGCAGCATCTTCTCCGTGAACTCCATCATCCAGATGTAGTCCTTGTAGGCGATGTACATCTCTACGCAGGTGAATTCCGG
>DFLI01000107.1:0-13565 GCA_002373715.1 Bacteroidales bacterium UBA3623 | reverse complement strand
TCCAGGGCGTTGTGGTGGGTGATGAACGGACGGGCCGTGGCACCACCGGGGATGGCCTGCAGGATGGGGGTTTCCACCTCCAGGCAGCCGGCTTCGTTGAAGCACTGGCGCATGGTGTTCACAATCTGGGTGCGCTTGAAGAACACATCCTTCACCTGGGGGTTCACCACCAGGTCTACATAGCGCTGACGGTAGCGGAGCTCCGGGTCTTCGAAGCTGTCGTGCACGGTGCCGTCGGCATCCGTTTTCACGATGGGAAGTACGCGCAGGGACTTGCTCAGAACGGTAAGTTCCTTGGCGTGAACGGAGAGCTGGCCCGTCTGAGTGAAGAAGGCGAAGCCCTTGATACCCACGAAGTCTCCAATGTCCAGGAGCTTCTTGAACACGGTGTTGTACAGGGTTTTATCTTCGCCGGGGCAAATTTCGTCCCTCTTTACATATACCTGAATGCGGCCGGCGTGGTCCTGCAGCTCCATGAAGGAGGCTGCGCCCATGATGCGGCGGCTCATGATGCGGCCGGCGATGCACACATCCTGGAAGTTGCCTTCTTCGGGTTTGAAGCCTTCTGCAATTTCTACGGTGGTGGTATTGACGGGATACATCGGGGCCGGGTACGGATTGATGCCCAGCTCACGAAGTTTATTCAGCGACTCTCTTCTTCCGAGCTCCTGCTCGTTAAATTCTGCGTATGCCATAAATAATACTACTGTCTTTCTTTGAACTTGCAAAGATACTGAAATTATTCCGGACACCAAAACCTGTCCAACCGTGCCCGCAAGGACAAAAAACAGCCGCTCCGACACCGGAGCGGCGTTTTGGTGTCCGTCTGCCGACGGTAGGCTATTTCGCTAAATCTACAGCGCCCACCACTCCCAGGGACAGAACCAGGAGGATGGCGCCGGCCAGCAGTACGCCTCCTAACACGGCCAGGGTGCTTTTCTTGAAGTCCATGTCCAGGATGCTGGCGGCCAGCATGCCTGTCCAGGCGCCGGTGCCGGGCAGCGGAATGCCCACGAAGAGGAAGAGGGCCCAGTAAAGGCCCCGACCGGCTTTGGCTTCCAGCTTTCGGCCACCCTTTTCGCCTTTCTGGAGGCACCAGGTGAAGAAGCCGCCGATATATTTCTTATCCTTTCCCCACTCCAGCACCTTGCGGGCAAAGAGGTAAATGAAGGGAACGGGAATCATATTGCCAATAACGGCCACAATGATGGACGGGACCAGGGGAAGGCCCATGCCCACGGCGTAGGGGATGGCTCCGCGAATCTCGATGAGCGGAACCATGGAAATGAGGAAAACCCAGAGATACTTTTTCATCGGTCTGTGTAGGCGGGGGTGTTAGCGGCAATGAGGGCCTTGATTTCTTCTTTGGCCGTGCGCCAGCGGGGGATGTCAATCTTGGTGCCGATGACCTCCACTACCTTGGCGGCAATGATGGAACCTATCTCTCCGCACACCTTGAGCGGCATGCCCAGGGAATGGGCATAGAGGAAGCCCGCGGCATAGGTGTCTCCGGCGCCGGTGGCGTCGATGGGCGTGGCGGGCCAGGGCTCTATGAAGTGATACTCGTTTCCGCTCTTGATCATGGAACCGGCCTTACCCACTTTCACCACGGCAATTTTGCAGTGCTTGGACAGTTCTACTATGGCTTCCTGCGGCTCTTTCTTGGTGTATGCCTTGGCCTCAGTTTCGTTGGCGAAAACAATGTCTACATAATTCTCTACCAGATTGTGGAAGAAGGCCAGGTTTGAATCCACCACATTGTAGGAGGCCATGTCTATGGAAATGATACAGCCTGCTTCCTTGGCCAGGCGTGCGGCCTTGGAGATGAGTTCCTGGTTCTGCACCAGATAGCCTTCAATGTGGAAATAATCGTATCCTTTGAACTGCTCCAGGGACAAATCTTCGGGGCCCAGTTCCAGGGTGGCGCCCATGTAATCTGCAAAGGTGCGCTCTGCGTTGGCTCCGGTGATGAACACCATGCAGCGGCCGCTGGACTTGGTACCATATAGCATTTGGGCGCGTACGCCAAACTGCTCCATGGTGCTCTTGAAAAGGTTCCCCAGGTCGTCGTTTCCTATCTTGCCCAGGAAGCCGGAAGGCATGCCGAAGATGGCCGTGCAGGTGATGGTGTTGGCTGCGCTGCCGCCGGGAACGTACTTGACGCCGTACTGCTTAAGCTCTTCCCAGATGCGGTCTCCGGTTTCCATGTCCACGTGCTGCATGCTGCCCAGGGGCAGGTGGAACTTCTTCAGAAGGCTGTCGTCCGGGAGAACAGCCAGGATATCGGTGAGGGCGTTGCCAATTCCGAGGATGGATTTCATACGGAAATGAGTTTTAACTCACAAATTTAGCCATAATTTGACAATTTTCCACTAACTTTGTAAGTATGGAGAAGAAAACCAAGAGCATCCTTTCATATGTGTTCTGGACAGCCGTTGCAGCGGTCCTGGTTTACTTTTGCCTGAAGGACATAGACTGGAGCCAATTTGCCAAGGCCCTTGAGGAGTGCCGGTGGGAGTACGTGATTGCCTCCATGCTGCTGGGCCTGCTGTCCCTTTTCCTGAGAGGTCTTCGCTGGCGTATGCTCCTCAAACCCATAGACCCAGAAACCTCCGTTCTCACCTGTTTCAACGCCTACAACATTTGCAGCGTCACCAACATTGTGCTGCCCCGTGCCGGAGAAATAGTGCGCCTGGCCTATATCGTGAAGCATTCCTCCCGGGACGAAGAAGGAAAAAGGATTATGACGGCCGATAAGGTCCTGGGGACGGTGGTGATAGAACGTGCCTGGGACATTGTGTTCGTGACGCTACTGGCCACTACGTTCACCTTACTCAACTGGAAGACCTTCGGCTCCTTCTTTTCGGAACTGGTGGCTTCCATCGGCACCCGCCAGGGGCTTCTCTGGCTGGTGGTGGCCCTTCTGCTTATCATCCCCATCTTCATTGTCCTGGCCAAACGTCTGCAGCACAAAGGGGGCGTCTGGGCCAAAACGTGGGGGTTCATCGAAGGTATAGGAAAGGGATTGGGGACCTTCCGCCAGATGGAAAACGGATGGATGTTCATTCTCCTCACCATGCTCATCTGGCTGCTGTACTGGATTATGAGTGCCTGTATCCTCTGGGCCCTCAAAGACAATGAGGCTTTCTCGGCCCTTACCATTACAGATGCCTTATTCCTTGCCATCGTAGGTGCCATGAGTTCTCTGGTGCCCGTCCCCGGCGGCTTTGGTGCCTATCACGGCCTGGTGAGCGGCGCCCTCAAAACCCTCTGGAATATCCCTATGAGCACCGGCATGGTATATGCCACGCTCAATCACGAATCGCAGATTATTACCCAGGCCCTTGCCGGTATAGTCTCCTACCTTCACGAAAGCTTTTTCCGCAAGAAATGAAGTTCGCGCTCATTGGTCATCCCATAGCCGGATCCCTGAGCCCGGCCCTGTTTTCCGCCGCCTACGACGGACGCTATCCCTATGACCTGTTGGACTTTGAGACCTTCGATGAGGCTTGGAATGCCTTTTTGGCCCATTATAAAGGCATCAACGTAACGGCCCCCTACAAGCAGGACGCTTATACCTCCGTGGACTGGCTGTCGGAAGGTGCCCGCGAAAGCGGTGCGGTGAATCTGGTAGTGAAAAGGGCCGATGGGCTCTGCGGCTACAACACAGATGTAGACGGCATCGTTGCGGCGGTGCGGGAAACGGGTCTCCCCGTGGCCGATGCTCTGGTGGTGGGCACGGGCGGCGCTGCGCGGGCCGCTATCGTAGCCGCCCGGCGGCTGGGTTGCCGCGTCACTGTTGCCGGCCGGTCGGCCGACAAGGTGGAAGCTCTTTCGCAGGCCTTCGGCTGCCGGGGTATTCTTCTCTCCGAGGCAGGTCCCTATCGGCCCGACTTAATTCTCTATACGCTTCCCGGAACGGCTCCTGCGCCGGCCCTTGCATACGAGGGCGCCGTAGTGCTGGAGGCCGAATACAAGCATCCGGCCTTGTCGGCCCAGCCTTGCCGCGCCTATATCTCCGGCAAACGCTGGCTCTTGCACCAGGCTGCCGCGGGCTATGCCCTTTTCACCGGAGAGGCTCCTTCATTTGAAAAAATGCAAGAAGTTTTGTAACTTGCAGCAACTTAAATATTGTTATTATGTCACTGAACAAAGTAATGCTTATCGGTAACGTTGGCAATGACCCCGAAGTACGTTACCTCGAATCCAACCCCCAGAATCCGTCGGCTAACGCCAAGGTGGCTTCTTTCCGCCTGGCCACCACGGAACGCTATCGTGACCGCAGCGGAGAACTCCGCGAAAACACCGAATGGCACAGCATCGTAGTCTGGCGCAATAACGCCGACGTAGTGGAAAAATTCGTCCACAAAGGCAGCCAGGTGTACATTGAAGGCAAACTGCGCACTCGCCAGTGGACAGACCAGACCGGCGCCAAGCGCTATACTACGGAAGTGGTGGCAGACACCCTGCAGCTGCTGGGCAAGCGCCCGGACAGCCAGGATGGCGGCCAGCAGCAGGGCGGTTACCAGGGCGGCTATGCTCCTGCACAGCCCGCTGCAGCTCCGGCTCCCCAGCCGGCTCCCGCACCCGTGAACCCCGGCTACCAGGGCCCTCTCCCCGCCGCCGAACCCTCCGACGATCTTCCGTTCTAAACGAAGAACTTTAGGTTCTCGAAAGAAGGCTTCAGTTTGCCGTCCTCAATCTCATGGATGAGGGCGGTAACTTTTTCATTGAGGGGCGTGGGAACGCCAAACTTGCGGCCGAAGTTGGCAATGGCGCCGTTCAGGGCCTCCACCTCCGTCTTCTTGCCGTGCTCAATATCCTGCAGCATACTGGCCTTCAGGAGGGCGTGCTTGCGGATGGCGAAGGGTAGGATGGCAAAGGCAAAACTCTTCTTGATGGGGCCTTTGTAATTGAAATACTTCACGGCATCCTTGCCCTGCACCGGCTCAATCTTGATATTGGCGGCGGCGCACACGTCTATGCACTCTTTGATAAGGCCCAGTACCAGGCGGCGGCTCTGATGGTTCTTGGCGGCTTCCCCGAAGGTGCAGCCCAGCACCGTACTCATGCCCGAGAAGGCCGAGTTGATGAGCAGTTTGCTCCAGCGCATGCCTATGAAATTGTGCTTGATGGTAACGGGGCCCATCAGCTCCAGCAGGTCCTTTACATCGGCCATGTACTTGTGCGGCTTGGTGCCTACGCGGCCCAGGGAGAAGGTGAGGCTGTCCGGCGAACTGGTGAGTTCGCAAAGGCCGGGACCCAGCATGGTGGCGCCCCAGGCTACAATGCAGCCCAGCACACGGTCTTCCCCGATGACCTCTGCAATGCCGTCTTCCGGCAGGCCGTTCTGGAGGGTGACCAGCACGCCGTCATCGGCCAGATAATCTTTCAGGAAAGTACAGACTTCCCGGTTATGCTGTTGTTTGGTAAGGAGAATAATGATGTCGTATTTGCCGGTCATTTCCTCCGGGAGGAGGGCCGTTACGGGCTGCGTAAAGTCCACAGTTCCCACTATGCGCGCACCGTCGTCCTTCAAGGCTTCGATGTGGGCCCGATCGTGGTTAATGAGGTCTATCTGGCCGCCTGCATGGGTGATATACGCACCCAGGATGGTTCCCATGGAACCGGCTCCAAAGATGGCTGCTCTCATAGGAGTAAGGGTTAATTACCCTACGAAGATAATCATTTTTTCTTATCTTCGACTCCCCTGAGCTACAGAATCTCTTCCAATTGGGCTATTTGCTGGGGCGTTGTGGCCCAGCTGGTGGCAAAGCGGGTGACGGCACGGCCATCGGCCAGACGCTCCCAAATCTCGTAGGCCACTTTGCCTTCCAAGCGCTCCATGGCCTCCGGCGTAAGGAGGATAAACTGCTGATTGGTAGGCGAATCCAGGAAGAGTTCGTAACCCTTGGCCACAAACATGGCTTTCAGCTGCATGGCCAGGTCTATGGCTCCCTTGGCAATCTTCAGGTACAGCCCGTCGGTGAAAAGCGTATCAAACTGAATTCCTGTCAATCGGCCCTTTGCCAAAAGGGCACCGTGCTGCTTAACCATGGTGAAGAAGTGCTCCGGAGCCTTTCCGGAAGGGAAGACCACGGCCTCTCCGCAAAGGGCACCCACCTTGGTTCCGCCGATGGTGAACACATCGCAAAGGCCGGCCAAATCCTTCAGGGAAAGGTCACAGGCCGGGCTCATGAGACCATACCCCAGCCGGGCACCGTCCACAAACAGCGGCAGGGAATACTCCCGGCAAACGGCATAAATGGCCGATAATTCTTCCTTGGAATAAAGGGTACCATACTCCGTGGGGAATGAGATGTACACCATGCCGGGGAACACCATGTGGTCGAAGGAGCCGTCGGCATAAAAGCCTTCCAAGAAGGCCTTCAGCTCGGAGGCGCACATCTTTCCCTGATGCTGGGGAATGGTGAGCACTTTATGGCCGGTATACTCCACTGCCCCCGCCTCGTGCACGGCAATGTGCCCCGTGGCAGCCGCCACTACGCCCTGATAATCTCTGAGCATGGTAGCAATGACGGTGGAATTGGTCTGAGTGCCGCCGGTAAGGAAAAAAACCTGGGCTTCAGGATGGCCGATGGCTTCGCAAATGCGGGCCCTGGCCGATGCAGTGAAGCTGTCTGCCCCGTAACCGGGTTCCTGAACGAAGTTAGTGGCAACGAGGCGCTCCAGAATGGCCGGATGGGCGCCCTCGTTGTAGTCGCAGGTAAAGGAAATCATTTGTTAAAAGTTCATTATAAGTTCTACGGGGCAATGGTCGGAGCCATATATTTCGTTATGGATTTCGGTGGACACAATAGCGTCTTTCAAGGATTCCGAAACCACAAAATAATCTATACGCCAACCTGCATTCCGCTCCCGGGCGTTCATGCGGTAACTCCACCAGGAATACTTCACGTCCGTGGGGTGCTGGAAGCGCCAGCTGTCCACAAATCCGGCGGAGAGAAGCTCCGTGAATTTACCGCGCTCCTCATCCGTAAAACCGGCGTTCATATGGTTGGTGGAAGGGTTTTTCAGATCAATCTCCTGGTGCGCCACATTGAGGTCTCCGCACATAATCACCGGCTTAGGAAGGGCCGATAAGTAAGCCCGGAAAGCATCTTCCCACGTCATCCTGTAATCCAGCCTCCTCAGGCCATCCTGGGAATTGGGGACATACACGCACACCAGGAAGAACTTTTCATACTCCAGCGTGATCACTCTCCCCTCCTGATCGTGCTCTTCAATGCCAATACCATACTTCACGCTCTGCGGAGTATGTCTGGTATAAACGGCCGTGCCGGAATAGCCCTTCTTTTCTGCATAGTTCCAATAAGACTCATATCCCAGGAACTCCAGGTCCAACTGACCGGCCTGCAGTTTAGTCTCCTGCAGACACACAAAATCTGCATCCAGCTCCGTGAAAATATCCGCGAAGCCTTTGCCGGCTACTGCGCGCAGCCCATTGACATTCCATGAGATAAATTTCATAAGCACAAGCTAACGCTCTTTTTTGTTTGAGGGGGCCCTGCCCCCTATTATCCCCCGCGGCCTACGGCCGGGCGCTCTGCAGAGCGCCGGGATACCTTCGATTCACTGGATCATTCTAAGGTCCAGGTGGCTCCGTCCTTGGTGTCTTTGACGGTGATGCCGTAGGAGGCCAGGAGGTCACGGATATGGTCGCTTTCGGCCCAGTTCTTTTCCTCACGGGCCTTCTTGCGATTTTCCAGAACCAGTTGCATTACGCCTTCCAGGGCCTTTTCGGCCTTGCCGGAGGCGCCGGCCTCTTCGTCCTTCAGGCCCAGGACGCCGCCCACTACTTCTTCGAAGAATTTTGCCAGGGCGGCCTTGTCATCGTTACTCAGCTTGCCGCCGTTGATGAGTTTCACGGCGTCAAACAGATGGGCGATGGCGATGGGGGTATTGAGGTCGTCGCAGAGGGCGTCCAGCACGGCGTCCATGGTGGCTCGTACTTCCGGAGATACCCGATCGGAGTCGGGTATGACGTCATTGCCGGCTTGACCGGCAATCTCTCTCCAGGCCTGCATTAATCGGCCCAAACCCTTTTCTGCGGCCTGCAGGGCTTCGTTGGAGAAGTCCAGCGTGCTGCGGTAGTGAGCCTGCAGAATGAAGAAACGGATAGTCATGGGGCTGTAGGCCTTCTCCAGCTTGGGATGATCTCCGGCGAAGAGCTGAGGCAGCGTGATGAAGTTGCCCAGGCTCTTTCCCATCTTCTGTCCGTTGATGGTAATCATGTTGTTGTGCACCCAGTAATGCACGCCCTGGGTGCCGCGGGAGGCCACGTTCTGGGCAATTTCGCACTCGTGGTGCGGGAACATGAGGTCCATGCCGCCTCCGTGAATGTCGAACTCTTCACCCAGGTATTTCTCGCCCATCACCGAGCACTCCAGGTGCCAGCCCGGGAAGCCGTCTCCCCAGGGGCTGGGCCAGCGCATGATGTGCTCCGGCTCCGCCTTCTTCCAGAGGGCGAAATCGAAGGGGGCGCGCTTGTCTCCCTGGCCGTCCAGGCTGCGGGTGCCTTCCAGCGTATCGTCCAGATTTCGGCCGCTGAGCACGCCGTAATGATGGTCCTTGTTGTATTTCTGAACGTCGAAATAGATGGAGCCGTTGCTCTCGTAGGCATAACCGGCCTCCAGAATCTTCTTCACCGCCTCTATCTGCTCAATGATATGGGCCGATGCGCGGGGTTCGATGGAAGGAGACTGCACATTGAGAAGGCGCATGGCTTCGTGGTAGCGCTCCGTGTAATACTGCACCACCTCCATGGGCTCCAGCTGCTCCAGCCGGGCCTTCTTGGCAATCTTGTCCTCCCCTTCGTCGGCATCGTGCTCCAGGTGACCTACATCCGTGATGTTGCGGACATAGCGCACCTTGTAGCCCAGGTATTTGAGCAGGCGGAACAGGACGTCGTACGTGACACCCGGACGGGCGTGGCCCAGATGGGCGTCTCCATACACAGTGGGCCCGCAGACATACATGCCCACGTGGCCCTCATGAATGGGTTTGAACAGTTCCTTGTTCCTGGAAAGGGTATTGGTAAGGTATAAAGGTCTCATCTTGTAAACTATTGTGAGTAGCTTACAAAGATAATCATTTTATCCCACATAGCTTACTCTCTTACCAAACAGATGAAGGAATAGAGGGAGCGCTCGCCGCCGTGGTCCATCCGGGGACTGCCGGAAGGATAGTACTCGCGGAAACGCTCGTAGTTGTCCGTTTCTTTCGGAATGTACTGGCGTATCAGCCCGTTCGTATTTTTTCTGAACCAGCTGTCATCGGTACCGATGGTATCCTCTCATGTTGCAGTTCCTACGGATCTCACGGCTCACTGTACCTGTGCTGACCCCTATTACTTCTCCAATCTCCCTTAGGCTCATTGGTCTCTGCAGCAACCTCTCTATCGTAAATCGTTGCTCCCTTGTCAATTGCTTGTATCCCATCCTCTGTCGCTTTTCTGGTTATGACAGTAAAGTTATACTATAAGGCTTCAAAGCGTTGCACTTCGGAATAGAATCCAGCGCCCAATCCGGACGCTTATACGGTTATGGAAGGCATTATTAAGCCTGTGGTATAATCCTTGTTGGTAGAAAAGAAATAATTTCCTAATATCTTGACTTATGAAAGCAAAGAGAATCCTCCTGCTTACAGTAGCAGCGTTGGCGCTCCTTTCTGTCTCCTCCTGTACCAAGAGGTACTATGAGGAGTACTATATAGAGGGCGACGGAGTGCAGATGAAACAGATTGACTTTACTATCCGCAGCACAGACTGGGACGTTCAGGAACTGGATGGCGGCGCTTGCCTTATTTACAGACAGCTGGATGTTCCCCAGATTACCAGCAACGTGGTGAACTACGGCGATGTAACCGTATCCCGCAAGCTGAAAGATGCCAACGGCAATGTGGTGTGGACACCCCTCCCCTGCGTAAGGGCCCAATATATGGACTACGGCACCGAAGACGAGTACCTCTACTCCACCTATCTGGATTTTGAATGGGGCCTGGGCTATGTAATGGTATTCTACACCGCCACCGACTTCAAGCTGGACGAGGAAGGAGACCCGGCCATGGATTTGCGGGTTACCGTTTGGCAGTACGAGGAAAAAGATAATTCCCGCCGATAGGCAAGTGATTAATTTAAAAAAGGCGCTCCCGAAAGGAAGCGCCTAATTTTGTGTTCACGATGACGGAAATTACAATTCCTTCATCGCATCCATGGCCTCGGTCTTGGAGCCCACCACAATGTCCTGGTAGCGGGACAGACCGGTACCGGCAGGAATGAGGTGACCGCAGATCACGTTCTCCTTCAGACCCTCGAGGTAGTCCACGCGGGCGCGGATAGCAGCCTCGGACAGCACCTTGGTGGTTTCCTGGAAGGAAGCGGCGCTGATGAAGGAGCCGGTCTTGAGGGCGGCGCGGGTGATACCCTGGAGCACCTGGGAAGCCGTTGCGGGCTTGGCCGGGCGGGAAACCACCAGCTTGGCTCCCTGACGCTCGAGAGAAGCATTCTCTCCGCGGAGGTCGCGGGCGCTGATGATATCGCCTTCCTCGAAACGGGCGCTGTCACCGGGATCCAGCACATAGTGCTTGCCGAAGATTTCGTCGTTGCGGTCCATAAACTCCCACTTGTCCACCAGTTCCTCCGGGAGGAATTCGGTGTCTCCGGGGTCTCCAATCTGGACCTTGCGCATCATCTGACGGACAATGATCTCGAAGTGCTTGTCGTTGATCTTTACACCCTGCAGGCGGTAAACAGCCTGGATTTCGTTCACGATGTATTCCTGTGCCTTCACCGGACCCAGAATGTTCAGGATGTCGGTAGGCGAAGTGCCGCCGTCGGACAGACGGGTACCGGCCTTCACATAGTCGTTCTCCTGTACCAGGATCTGCTTGGTCATGGGAACCTCGTAACGGCACTCCTTGCCGCTGCGGTTCTTCACAATGATCTCACGCTTACCACGCTTCACCTTACCCATCAGAATTTCACCGTTGATTTCGGAGAGGATGGCAGGGTTGGACGGGGTACGGGCCTCGAAGAGCTCGGTCACACGCGGCAGACCGCCGGTGATATCGCTGGCCTTACCGATGGCACGAGGGATCTTGATGACCACGTCACCCACCTTCACGGCGTCTCCGTCGTTAATCATGATGTGGGCGCCCACAGGCAGGTTGTACTGGCGGAGAACCTGACCGTTGCCGTCTACGATGAGCATGGCAGGGGTCTTGGTCTTGTCTCGGCCTTCTATAATCACCTTGTCGGTGTTGGTAGCGAACTCATCGGCGCTCTCCTCACGGTAGGTAACGCCTTCTGCCATGTTCTCGAAGCGGACGGTACCGGCCGTTTCCACGATGGTGGTAGCGTTGTAAGCATCCCATTCGCAGATGAGGTCTCCCTTCTTCACGGTGTCGCCGTCCTTGAAGTACAGCGTGGAACCGTAAGGGATATCATAATGGGAATAAGTCATGCCGGTGCGCTCGTCCAGGATGCGGAGTTCGGTCATACGGGAAACCACAACGGGGTTCACAGTGCCGTCCTCGTTCACGCGGTCGATGGTACGGAGCTCCTCAAAGGCAAGCTTACCTTCATACTTGGAAACGATGGTGTTGTCTGCCACGGAACCGGAAGCGGTACCACCCACGTGGAAGGTACGCAGAGTAAGCTGGGTACCAGGTTCGCCGATGGACTGGGCGGCGATAACGCCCACCACTTCACCGGTTTCCACCATGCGGGAGGTGGCCAGGTTGCGGCCATAGCACTTGGCGCACACACCCTTGCGGGATTCGCAGGTGAGCACGCTGCGGATTTCCACCTGCTCGATAGGGAGGGAATCAATGAGGTTGGCAACATCCTCGCGGATTTCTTCGCCAGCGGCAATGATGAGCTCTCCGGTGAGCGGGTTGAAGATATCGTGTACGGACGTACGGCCCAGGATGCGCTCTCCGAGGGATTCTACCACCTCATCCTTATTCTTGATGGCGGTGGCGATGAGGCCGCGGAGGGTACCGCAGTCTTCCTCGGTGATAATCACGTCGTGGGATACGTCTACCAGACGACGGGTGAGGTAACCGGCATCGGCCGTCTTCAGGGCGGTATCGGCCAGACCCTTACGGGCACCGTGGGTGGAGATGAAGTACTCCAACACCGTCATACCTTCCTTCAGGTTGGACACGATGGGGTTCTCGATGATTTCTGCACCGGCAGCGCCGCTCTTCTGGGGCTTGGCCATCAGGCCACGCATACCGCAGAGCTGCTTGATCTGCTGGGTGGAACCACGGGCACCGGAATCCAGCATCATGTACACCGGGTTGAAGCCCTGCTGGTCGGCAGAAATCTGCTTCTTCACGATGGCGGTGAGCTGGTTGTCGATGGACGTCCAGAGGTCGATGACCTTGTTGTAACGCTCGTTGTTGGTGATGAAACCCATGGCGTAGTTGGCCTTGATGGTTTCCACATCGGCGTAACCCTTCTCGATGAGAGCCGTCTTCTCCTCGGGGATGAGCACATCTCCCAGGTTGAAGGAAATACCGGCACGGAAGGCCTGGTCGTAACCGAGGTTCTTGATATCGTCCAGGAACTGGGCGGTACGGGTAACACCCGTGGACTTGATCACCTGGGTGATGACGCTACGGAGGGCTTTCTTACCCAGCACCTCGTTCACGTAAGGCACCTCATCGGGCATGTACTGGTTCACGATGATGCGGCCTGCGGTGGTTTTCACCATCTCGTAGCCCTTGCTCAGATCCTGCTTGTCCTTGGGCAGACGGACCTCGATGGGGGCGTGCATATCGATAATCTTTCCGTCGTAGGCGATAATCACCTCTTCGGGACCGTAGAACTTCATACCGCTGCCCTTGGCACCGGGACGTTCCTTGGTAATATAGTACAGACCCAGCACCATATCCTGGGAAGGAACGGTGATAGGGGAACCGTTAGCGGGGTTGAGGATGTTGTGGGAGCCCAGCATCAGGAGCTGTGCCTCCATGATGGCAGCATTGCCCAGCGGCAGGTGAATAGCCATCTGGTCACCGTCGAAGTCGGCGTTAAATGCAGTACAAGCGAGCGGATGCAGCTGGATGGCCTTACCTTCAATCATACGGGGCTGGAAAGCCTGGATACCCAGACGGTGCAGGGTAGGTGCACGGTTCAGCAGCACCGGATGACCCTTCATCACGTTCTCCAGGATGTCCCAGATAACGGGGTCGCGGCGATCTACAATCTTCTTGGCGCTCTTAACCGTCTTCACAATGCCGCGCTCGATGAGCTTGCGGATTACAAAGGGCTTGTACAGCTCGGCGGCCATGAACTTAGGCAGACCGCACTCGTGCATATTGAGCTCCGGACCTACGACGATAACCGAACGGGCGGAGTAGTCCACACGCTTACCCAGGAGGTTCTGGCGGAAGCGGCCCTGCTTACCCTTGAGGGAATCGGACAGGGACTTGAGAGCGCGGTTGCTCTCGCTCTTAACGGCCGATGACTTCTTGGAGTTGTCGAAGAGGCTGTCCACAGCTTCCTGAAGCATACGCTTCTCGTTGCGGAGAATGAC
>DFLI01000136.1 GCA_002373715.1 Bacteroidales bacterium UBA3623 | reverse complement strand
AGGGTCGACCATCACTGGCTGCAGGCAGAGCACCGGGCGTCTCAATACTGACCAGCACCTCGCTTTCTATTACGCGCATGTTACTGTCGTAAATGTCGTGACGGACATAACCTAAACCCGGCGCATAGTAGCTGTCCAACCAGTTATCTTTGTGATGGAGAGGGACGTCTTCCTCCTTGAAATCCCGGACCACTACACAGTCGAAGGTGCCGGCAGGCGTAGTGATTCTCTCCCGGCGCAGGACATGCCGGCCCGTCACATGGAAATAGGCCGAAATGCCCGCCATCTTCACGGTACAATGGGTTTCGGGCAGGGTGTCGCCGGGCTGCATATCGGCCGGAAGAATGGCCATGGACTCCGTAGCCGTAATTCTGGCACTGGGAAAAATGTTCTGGACAAAGCTCTTGACCGTCTGCCCAAAATCCAGAGAGGTGTCTCCATTGGGGGCAATATAGGCCGTCAGAAGGGTCCTGCCGCCGAACAAATCACTGCCGTTACTCTTTTTCATGGTAACGGCATACTTGACCTGGGAGCCGGTATTGGACTCTATCTCGAACAGGGTGGTTTGGGAAAGCTTGTTATTCTTGACTTTATACCGCTGGTAGTGCAATTTTGTACCGGGACGGGTGCAGAAATACGGCTCTCCGGCCAGAAGCGGGAGAGTGCACAGCAAAGCTACCAGCAAAAAAAGGATATTCTTCATCTAGATTCCCGGCTCAAAATGAGGAATGGGCTTGAGTTTAAACAGGTTGGTCACGTGCTTGTGATCTATGCGGGCCTTGGTGTCAGGGTCTTCGCATACGCCGGTGCGGATATACTTGTCCAGCACGGCATAGGTGAAGCCCAGATTATCCTCGTCCGTAAGGCCGGTGAGGCCGTCGGAAGGAGCCTTTTCCACCAGTTCCAGGGGAAGGCTCAGCACTTTGCCAATGGCCACCACTTCCTGCACGGTGAGGCCGCCCAGGGGGGAAAAGTCTCCCGCTGCATCTCCGTAGCGGGTGCTGTATCCCACCCAGTCTTCCGAAAGATTGCAGGTGTTTACCACCCGGCCGTTATTGCTCTGGGAAATGGCGTAAAGGGTGGTCATCCTCAGGCGCGGAGCCATGTTGATGCGCGTCTGTCTGCTGGCCTCGTGACCCAGTTCAGACTCCACTTCTGCCATAAGGGCCTCAAAGGCAGAGCCGATATTCACGTTGTACCGGCGGATACCCAGGTGATCAATGAGATGGAAGGAATCGTTGATGTCCGGCTGGACGCCGTTGGGCATGGTGACACCAATCACCCTGTCCTTTCCCAGGGCTTCGGCGCAAAGCGCAGCGCAAACGCTGCTGTCCTTACCGCCGGAAATACCCAGCACAGCATTGCAACCGGGACCGTTCTGCTCAAACCAGTCCCTGATCCATTGGACGCATGCGTCCTTCACTTTCACGGCATCAAACATACCTTTTATTTTGCTCTAGTATAAACTTGTATAGGACAGCCCTCGAAATCGAAATGTTCGCGGAGTTTGTTCTCCAGGAAACGCTTGTAAGGGTCTTTCACCCACTGGGGCAGGTTGCAGAAGAAGGCAAACTGCGGAGTGCGGGTGGGCAGCTGGGTTACGTACTTAATCTTGATGTACTTGCCCTTCCATGCCGGCGGCGGGTAGTTCTCAATTTCGGGCAGCAGGGCATCGTTCAGGGCCGATGTAGGAATCTTCCTTGCCATATTGGCAGCTACGCGGGCGGCAGCGTCCAGCACGTCCAGGATGCGCTGCTTGTTAAGCACGGAAGTGAAGATGATGGGAATGTCGTTGAAGGGGGCCAGACGGGCCTTAAGGCCTTCCGTATAGTCCCTCATGGTGTTCACGTCCTTCTCAAAGAGGTCCCACTTGTTCACCACAATTACACAGCCCTTACGGTTCTTCTGGATAACGTTGAAGATATTCATATCCTGGGCTTCCATACCCAGGTTGGCGTCTATCATGAGGATGCAAACGTCCGAATGCTCGATGGTTCTCATGGCACGGAGCACGGAGTAGAACTCCAAGTCTTCCGTCACCTTGCCCCTCTTGCGCATACCGGCAGTATCCACAATCATGAACTCATGGCCAAACTTGTTGTAGTACGTGGAGATGGAGTCTCTCGTGGTACCGGCCACGGGCGTAACGATGTTGCGCTCTTCTCCCAGCAGGGCATTGGTGAGGGAACTCTTTCCCACGTTGGGACGGCCCACAATGGCAATGTGCGGGATGTCGGCGTGGTCATCGGCCTGTACATCGTCTTCCGGCAGGACCTTGAGAATCTCGTCCAGGAGGTCTCCCGTGCCGCTTCCGTTGGCGGCCGATATGGTCCATACCTCTCCCAGGCCCAGGGCATAAAAGTCGAAGGCGTCGTACATCTTTTCGCCGGTGTCCACCTTGTTCACGCAGAGGATGACCGGCTTTTTGGAGCGGCGGAGTAAATCGGCTATCTCGGAATCGTAGTCCGTGATGCCCGTGGCGGCCTCGCACATGAACAGGACTACATCGGCCTCTTCAATGGCAATGCCCACCTGGCGGCGGATGGCGTCTTCGAAAACGTCATCTGAATTGGAGGTATAGCCACCCGTGTCCACCACGGAGAATTCCCGGCCGCACCACTCGCATTTTCCATAATGGCGGTCACGGGTTACGCCGGCGGTTTCATCTACTATAGCCTGGCGCATTCCCACCAGGCGGTTAAAAAGCGTTGACTTTCCTACGTTCGGTCTCCCGACTATCGCTACAAGTGCCATAAATAAAAAAATTATTTATTACCCTACGTTACCCTCTCCCGAAGCCCCTCCCCTCGTGGGAGGAACTTATTGATTAATTTTGCAAAGATACAGCTTTTTCCACAAATCACCTATCGGAAGCCCAAAGGTTGACGCTTTGATAGAAGGCTTCCGCTTCCTTCAGGGCATCGGCGTCCGTCTGTTGCGCTGCTTCTTCCCGGTAATCCCAGCCGCCTTCAGGAGTGCTTACAGAGAACTGCCTTGCCTGCCTCACCGGCGAAAGCACGGTTAGCACTCCATCTGTGTAATACCCCAAATCCTGGTAGGTGGCCATGAAAGCCCTTTCCCGGAAACCTTCTTCCAGCACATTGAGGCCGTAGAAGGGAGCCTGGTAAGAGAAGTTCAGCAGCGCCATCACCGTGGGCATCAGGTCTATCTGTGAGCAAATCTTGTTCACCGTGCCGGCCTCCACAAAACCGGGGGCATACACAAAGGCGGGAATATGGTAGCAAGATACGGGAAGCGAGGTTTTTCCGGCCGATGAGGCGCAGTGATCGGCCACCACCACAAAGACGGTCTCCAAGAACCAGGGATGACGGGAAGCATCCTGGAGGAACTGCCCCAAGGCCCAGTCCGTGTATTTCACCGCCGCCTGCCGGCTCATGGTCGGCTGATAGTCTATACGCTCTTCCGGATAGGTGTAGGGTCTGTGGTTGGAGATGGTCATGATATGGGCGAAGAAGGGCTTTCCTTCCTCCCACTGCCGGTCGAAATCTTCCATGGCCTCCCGGTAGGAGTCTTCATCGGCCGTCCCCCAAATGTTGGAGAAACTGATTTTGCCCGCATCGTAGGTTTTCTTGTCCCGGATGGTGTAACCACAGGCGCCGAAAAAGGCTCCCATGTTGTCAAAATAACTGTCCCCTCCGTAGTAGAAGGTGGTGGAATAACCGTTTTCACGGAAGATGTCTCCTACGCTGCGGTATCCGCTGCAGTCCGGACGTTTGATAAGACTTTCTCCGGCGCTGGGCGGAATGCAGAGCGTAAGGGCCTCCAGGCCCCGCACCGTCCGGTTTCCCGTGGCGAAAAGGCGGTCGAACACCAGGCTCTTTTCCAAGATAGAATCCAGATGGGGAGTTATGCCATCGGCATTCCCGTAACGGGTTAAGAAATCTGCGCTCAGGCTTTCCACGCTCACCAGTACCACGTTCTTTTTCAGGGGCTCCCCTTCCCTCTCCACCTGCTGAATTCCTTCTGCACTCTGCCCCGAGAGTTCCCGTTGCAGGGTCTGGGCATCCTCTTCAGGGATAAGAGGGTAGAACTGCCTGTAATCCAGTTCGTTACTCATGAAAGCCTCTAAGAAATCCCAGCAGCCGTTTTGCTGAATCTGGGTAGCATACAAGTTTCCGGAAGCCAAATGGCGGTACCCCCAGTGCAGCCAGGCACTTCCGCACACGGAAGCCACAACTACCACACACAGTCCCTTTGCCCAGGCAGCCCAGGAAGACGCGCCGCTGTGCCGGATATCCTTTCCCCTCACCATAAGCCACACAACACCAGAGGCCAATAGCAGCACACCCAGCACCATGGGCAGCAGAGGGTAAGACTCTACAATATTTCCTATTACCTCGTTGGTATACACCAGGTAATCTACCGCAATGAAATTAAAGCGCACCCCAAACTCTGTCCAGAAAACCACCTCGCAAAAGGCAATGGTAATGGCGGCTGCGGCATACAGCAGCATCACCAGATAAATGGAAACCGTGCGCCAACCCTTCCGCACTGCAGGGACAAAGAGCTTGATGGCAAAACACAGCAGGAAAAAGACCAGCAGGACATTCACAATGTACGGGAGCGGCCCGCCGTATTCGTCGGTGATGTCGTTAAAAAACAGCACATACACCGTGAGAGCCAGCAGCAGGCCAAAGAGAATATACCCCTGCGGGCTCCGGTATTTTCCGTCTGTAAGGAAGGAATAGAAAAGAAAGGCAGGGATGAGGCCGATGGCGGAGAACGCCAAGTCATTCAAAAAGCCCAGGCCGAAAATGGCCAGGGAATCCCCAATTCCCCAGTCTATTACCGTTAGCGGATGAAGAAGTAACGCTACTCTCACAAAAAAGCCCAAGATGAGGCTCAAGGCCACAAAACGAGGGGCAAAAAAACCAAACCAATCCTTTACTTCTTCTTTTATCATCATATCTTCTGAATCTTTTGGACTGGGACCATCACCTTCAACGAAGCAGGCTGCACCTTCAGGTCAAACTCTGTGCCGGCTTCGAACGGGTCTCCGTCGTAGTGAACGGCTCCGGCACCGCTGCGGGTAATATGGAACTGGCTGCCCCGGAAGTGCAGGAAATGCTTGCTGGTAGGGGCATGTCCCGTCATCAGGCGGGCGGCCAAGTCCGGAATTTCCAGCGTGGAGAAGGGGTTCACCACCACCACATCCAGCAGGCCGTCCTGCAGGGAGGCCATGGGCGCAATGCGGGCCTGGTTGCCCCACTGGTTGGCATTGGCCACGGTTACGAACACCGCCTTCCCTTCCCAAAGCAGACCCTGGTCGGAAGAAATGCGGTATTCGGCAAGATTATGCTGTTTCCACTCTTCCCAGGCCAGAGCCACATACTGCGGCAGGCCACGGGTGGTGGAACGGGCAAACTCCATGCTCACCTTGGCATCCAGGCCAAAACCGGCCGTGCAGAAAAAAGGCTGTCCGTTCATCCTGGCCACGTCTATCCGGGCCTCGCAGCCTTTGTTTAGAGTGCCGATAGCCAGCGCCGGAATGCGGCTTATTCCCAGGTGGAGGGCCAGTCCGTCTCCGCTGCCGCAGGGCACAATGCCCAGGCACTTGTCTGTACCCACTACTCCGCGGGCCACTTCGCTCACCGTTCCATCCCCTCCTACTGCCACCACCACATCGGCCTGCGTTTCACGGGCCATCCCGTAGGCTTCTCCGGCAAAGGAGGTAAATAAAATCTGAGGCTGGTATAAGGACAAGTCCAGGTGTTTTCCAATAGCGGAAAGCACCTGTGACTTATCGTTTTGCCCCGAAATGGGATTAACTATAAATGTAATCTTACGCGGCATCTCATTGTCTTAGGGAGCAGGTGGCGCAGGCATCTGAATAGTTGCCGTCACACACCTTCTTACCCTTTTGCTTAGAGAGCATTTCCATCTCTTCCTCCTTGGCGCATTTGATTCCCCTCTTCTTCATTTCCGGATTGGTGGATATTTCCCCGTTGGGGAAGGGCCGATGGAAAAAGAAGATGTTCACGCCCAGCAACAGCACGGCGATCCCTAGGAAAACAATTGCGGCGAGAAGAGTCTTCATACCTTAGAGCGGGAATTCAGAGGAAATGGGCTCGTAGTTGTATACGCGCAGGATCATCCTGGCGAAAGTGTCTGCCAGAGAAACTACGCGGAACTTGCTCTGGAGGGCCTTCTTGGACGGATCCAGCGGAATGGTATCTGTTACATACACCTCGCAGAGGGCGCTCTTGTCAATGCGCTCGTAAGCGGGACCGGACAGAACCGGGTGCGTAGCGAAGGCGCGCACGCTGCGGGCTCCGCGCTTGAGGAGCTCGTTGGCGGCCTCGGTGAGCGTACCGGCGGTGTCAATGATATCGTCGATGATTACGATATCACGGCCTTCCACTTCTCCGATGGGGACAATCTTTTCAATCACGTTGGCCTTTGCGCGCGTCTTGTGGCAGATAACCACAGGAGTGTGCAGCTTCTTGGCATAGGCGTTCACGCGCTTGGCGCCACCCATATCCGGAGCGGCCAGGGTGAGGGTATCCTTGAACTGCTCGTGCAGCTTTTCCAGACTGTTCAGGAAATCATAGCTGGCGTACAAGTGGTTCACAGGGAGGTCGAAGAAGCCCTGAATCTGGTCTGCATGCAGGTCGCAAGTCATCACAGCGTCTGCGCCGGCCACCTTCAGCATATTGGCCACCAGCTTGGCGCCAATGGAGGTACGGGGCTTGTCCTTGCGGTCCTGACGGGCCCAGCCATAGTAAGGAATAACAGCAATAACCCTGTTGGTCGATGCACGCTTAGCAGCGTCGATGGTGAGCAGCAGCTCCATCAGATTGTCGGCCGTGGGGAAAGTGGACTGGATAATGAAGCAGGTTGCTCCACGCACACTCTCCTGGAAATAGGGTTGGAATTCACCATCGCTGAAACGGGAAATCTCCAGGGGGCCAAGGGTGACCTCAGGGTCGCATTCGGGTTTCATGCGATTCATCGCAGCAACTACCTTCTCCGCAAAATAGCGAGAGGCATCACACGTAAACAGCGCCATCCGGTGCTTATGGACATCGTTTATCATAGTGTTTTGAGAATTGAGTCAATATAGTCAAGGATCTCTTCCCGGCCGGTGCCTTTCACCGACGAAGAGATAAATACGGGCGGCAGTTCCTCCCAGTCTTCCAGGAGCCGTCCTTTGTTCTTCAACACCTGCTGCTGCAGGGCCTCGGGACCCTGTTTATCGGCCTTGGTAAAAATGAGGCCGAAGGGGATTCCCTTTTCTCCCAGTTCGGAGATGAAACGGAGGTCTACGTCCTGCATGTCGTGGCGGGAGTCCAGCAGGACCATGAGCATTACCAGTTCCTGGGAATTGTTGATATAATCCCAGATGATGTGGCGCAGGCGGGCACGGTCTTTATCCGGCAGTTTGGCATAGCCGTAGCCGGGAAGATCTACCAGGTACCACTTGTCGTTGATGAGGAAATGGTTTACCAGCTGGGTTTTGCCGGGCGTCTGGGAAGTTTTGGCCAACTTGGAGTTGCCGGTGAGCATATTGATGAGAGAACTCTTGCCCACGTTGGAGCGGCCGATGAAGGCAAATTCCGGCAACTGACGGGCCGGTTTCTGCCCCACACGGGTGCTGCTTCCAGCAAATTCCGCTTTGGTAATTTTCATAAAAGGCCTACTCCCTAATTAACCGTGCAAAGGTACAAATAAATTTGTAAATTTGCACCCATGGAGCAAGACGAAAAATTCATGAAAGAAGCCCTTCGGGAAGCTCATCTGGCGGCCGATGCCGGAGAGATTCCCATTGGCGCCGTAGTGGTGTGGAAAGGACGCATCATAGGGCGCGGTCACAACCAGACCGAGCAGCTGCACGACACCACCGCCCACGCCGAAATGCTGGCCATCACCGCCGCCACCGAAACCATGGGCGGCAAGTATCTTAACGAGTGCACGCTGTACGTAACCGTAGAGCCCTGCCCCATGTGCGCCGGTGCCATGGCCTGGGCCCAGCTGGGCCGCGTAGTGTACGGCGCTCCGGACCAGCGGCGCGGCTATTCTCTCTTCTCCCCTTCCCTCCTCCACCCCCGCACAGAAGCAGTGGGCGGCGTCCTCCAGGAAGAGTGCGTCACTTTAATGCTGGATTTTTTCAGGGATAAACGCTAGTTCATCAAGAAGAGGAGCACAGATCTGACATGAACCCCGAAAGTTAG